>CASBPY010000189.1 GCA_949127675.1 Synechococcales cyanobacterium PMM_0072 | reverse complement strand
GATTGATGGCAGATCGGCATCGATAATATTGTTCACTTCAATACGAGTAGGCATTTCTTTTATTTAACAGTTGTTCACCTTGGATCGATTAGATAACGGTGATATTCACCACAAAACATACCTTTGATCTAAGTATGCCCAGCCATGCGGGTTAAATTGCACTTTTTAGCGATTAATGCAGAACTATGTGGTTGTTCTATTATCAGTCGATCTTTACAAATCTTGATATCGGTATTTACTTAGAATTTAGGTGATTTCACTAAAAAATCAGGTAGGGGCAACTGATTAGTTGTCTCTACCTGATGTTCGCGAAATAGCTAATATTTTTTATGCTTGGAGCCAACCAACCAGCAAACTACCCGGTTGAGCTAAATCGCCTGTAAATATCACCCCGCGATCGTTGGCATGGAGATGCCGAAGAATCTTATAAATAGCTTCGACTCGATCGGGTGAACCAGCCAGGGTCGCTAATTCTGCTAACGTGACGGGAGCCGTTGTTGCTTGTAGAGCCTTCAAGACATCGGTTTGCAACTGAAGAATCACCGCCGCCGCTTTTTTACCAGCTTCGACACCTGGTTGATGATAAGCATTGACATTGACGATCGAAGCGTAGATGCCCACAGCCCGCTCATATAGAGCAATCAAAGCTCCCACAGTTTGCGGCGTGACACTAGGAATCGTCACCACGATCGAATCCCGATGATTTTCATATAGGGCTTGCCGAGTACCTTGGAGAAAACCAGAGAGATAGTCGCCAGTGGTTACACCTGGATCGATTTCGGGCGAATGACCCTCGCGATCGTGTAATACTTCCACAAAGGTGAGAAAGAAATTAGCAATTCCTTCCCGTAATTGCTGGACATAGGCATGTTGATCCGTAGAACCTTTATTCCCGTAGACGGCAATCCCCTGATAGACTTTATTGCCATCCAGATCGTCTTCTTTCCCCAGGGATTCCATCACCAATTGCTGGAGATAGCGGCTAAATAGGAGCAAACTATCCTTGTAAGGTAAGACCACCATGTCTTTTTCCCCCTTGCCATTGCCCGACGCATACCAAGCGAGGGCGAGTAAAGCAGCCGGATTAGTCTTAATATCTGGGACGCGGGTAGCGATGTCCATCTCCTTGGCACCAGCGATCATGCCATGAATATCAATCCCTTGCAGTGCTGCTGGAAGTAACCCCACCGAAGATAATTCCGAAGTCCTACCACCCACCCAATCAGGCATCGGAAATCTAGCAATCCAGCCGCCAGCTTTGGCAACTCCATCGAGATGACTGCCTACACCTGTAACTGCCACAGCATGAGCCGCAAAATCCAGCCCCTGAGCATCATAAGCAGCTTTTACTTCAATCATTCCATTCCGAGGCTCTGGAGTACTACCAGACTTGGATATGACGATCACTAAAGTGGTATTAAGCTTAGATTTAATCCGACTTAAGACTCGATCGATCCCTGCCGGATCGCTATTATCAATAAAGTGAATATTTAATGGTGCAATATCTGGCGACAGTGCTTCGGAGACAAATTGTGGCCCCAATGCCGAGCCACCAATCCCGATCGTCACAAAATCGGTAAACTTACCACCTTGAGGTGAATGAATGGCTCCAGAGTGAACTTTCTGAGCGAATATGTCGATCGATTCAATCGTCGTTGTAATTTCAGTTTTGATCTCGGCACTCGGCGCGAGATCTGGATTTCGGAGCCAATAATGCCCCACCATCCGCTGTTCGTCAGGATTGGCAATCGCGCCTGCTTCCAGCGCGACCATATCGGCAAATGCCTTGACAAATTTGGGCTGAAGTTGGGAAACCAACGCATCATCGAACCGCATTCGGCTAATGTCCACATACAAGCCTAACCCTGGATGGTAATACAACCAATCTTGATACCGCTGCCATAGCAATGCACCTGTTGCCACTGTTGCCATCACTCAACCTCTTAAATTCTAAAAAATTCCACGGCGATCTCATTTGCCCTGTCACTAAGATACCAGCCTGATGGGTGCCAGACTGGATATCTTTACACAAAAAATTAGATTGTCTTGTGCCAATAGGCTAGAGCCAAGTAGAATCTGACATCACTGGATCGAAATAGTGCCGAAGTTATCTCCAATCAACGTCAATTACACGATGCTGATCGATCGCTGGTCAAAGTCAAGCGGCGGACTAAAATCTTTGACTTGAACTATCGATCGCTTTGCGGAATTGACTAGTTAATGCTATAACAGACTTACGATATAGCACCAATTTCATCCGGCTGGCTTTAAAACAAAATGCACAGTTTCCTAGATCGGTGTCGCTACACCTCATACCTGAATGACTTCCCACTGTGTGAGTCACAGATCGATCTATCCCAACTTGTAGCTCAGATTTCTCGTCGTAGCCGACGACGATAATCTAAATTCGGCATTGTTTCAGGTTCGTAGGTTGGGTTGACAAAGGAAACCCAACACACAATTTTCAGATTCCAAGACTTGAGAACGTCCAAGGATATTTGGCGTTCGATCGATATTCAATAATTTTCAGGAGTATTTCGATGACTGTGGATACTGTAGTTGCGCCAACGATTCATCCCGAATTGTTATCAGCCTTTAGTCAGGATGAATTTAATAGTCATGTGATGACTACCTATGGGCGGTTCAATCTCGCCTTGGTTAAGGGGGAAGGTTGCACTGTTTGGGATTCAAACGGTAAAGCTTACTTGGACTTTGTAGCCGGAATTGCCACATGTACCTTGGGACATGCTCACCCAGCGGTAGTTGAGGCAGTGATGGCTCAGATTAATACCCTGACTCATGTATCAAACCTTTATTATGTCCCCGTACAGGGTGAATTGGCGAAGTGGTTAGTTGACCATTCCTGTGCCGATCGAGTATTCTTTTGCAATTCTGGTGCAGAAGCCAATGAAGGCGCAATCAAACTCGCACGGAAATATGCTCACACGGTCTTAAAGATTACCGAACCAGTGATTTTGACGGCTCAGGCCAGTTTCCACGGACGGACCTTAGCGACTGTTACAGCTACCGGACAGCCCAAGTATCACAAGAATTTTGCACCGTTGATTCCTGGGTTTCACTATGTCCCTTACAACGATTTTGGGGCGATCGAATCGGCAATTACCGAATTAGATGGACGAGTAGCGGCGATTATGTTAGAGCCATTGCAGGGCGAGGGTGGCGTGAATCCTGGGCAGGTTGAGTATTTCCAGCAGGTACGGAAACTGTGCGATCAGCGGGGGATTCTACTCATCCTTGATGAAGTTCAAGTTGGGATGGGACGTTCCGGCAAATATTGGGGTTATGAGCAACTAGGGATTGAGCCAGATATTTTCACCAGTGCCAAGGGGTTAGGTGGTGGAATTCCCATTGGCGCGACACTGTGTAAGCAATCTTGCAATGTCTTTGAACCTGGAGATCACGCGAGTACTTATGGTGGGAATCCATTTGTTTGTGCGGTAGCTCTGGCTGTTTGTCAAACATTGGAACGGGAAAATATCCTCGCAAATGTTCAAGCGCGAGGCGAACAATTACGGGCTGGTTTACAACAATTAGCGACCAAATATCCAATGATCTCGGACGTTCGGGGTTGGGGTTTAATTAATGGGTTGGAGTTACAAGCTGATAGTAAGACTAATGCGATCGATCTAGTCAAAGCAGCGATGGAACTAGGTTTATTGTTAGTCCCTGCGGGTGTGAAAGTCGTTCGGTTTGTACCACCACTGATTGTTTCCGCAGCAGAAATAGATCGAGCGGTGAGCATCCTCGATCGAGTGTTAGCAGCAATTTAGTAGTTTTAGAGTGAGAATTATCTCACCTCGATTAAATCAACTAGTCCGCGTAGGCGGACTTTGCATCACCAGCGGTGACTTTAGTCGCTGATTAGCTTTGATCACGATCGCTTCAATCTTAGCAATATTTGTTCCTGGATCTACCGCTGTAATCGCCCACCGCAGGGGTTCGCCCCACTGTTGCAGATTTAGCTCGATCGATTTAGCTAAGTCTCCTGTTGCAGTAGTAATGTCCATCTCGATTTCGATCGATTCAATTATCATTTGGTGAATGCTTCGGCTACGCTCAGCACAAGTGGTGAATGGTGGATGGCTCGCACTGAGCGTAGCCGAAGTGTGGAAGAGTTACACTAGTTATTGTCTTTGCGTTCTCTCGTCCACAAAATACTGCTAATGCTCAATTCTAAAACCTGTTGTCAATGGCTAGGTCGATCGCTCATAGTGGCAATAATCTGGTTCTCATTGGGCATTACTGATCTTAGCCTAGCAATGGAAAATTATAGTCGCATCGATCTCAAAGGTCGTAGTTTTGCAGGTCAAAACCTGACTGGTGGCGTATTTGTGTCCGCAGAAATGCGCGGCGTAGATTTTAGCGGTGCGAATATGACAAATGCGATGTTGACAATGGGTGTATTACTCAAGAGCAATCTAGCTGGAGCCAATTTAACCGGAGCATTGGCCGATCGAGCAACTTTTGATGAAGCAGATCTCACTAATGCTATTTTAACAGAAGCAACTCTAACTCGATCGCGCTTTTATGGTGCCAAAATTACTGGGGCTGATTTTACCGATGCTTTAATCGATCGAGCACAAGTGAAACTACTCTGTAAATATGCCGAGGGTATTAATCCTGTTACTAAGGTATCTACACGAGATAGTCTGGGTTGTGCCTAATATCTTCGATCTAAAACAATGCGAATTATCACTGATTTTGATGGGCCGATCATGGATTTATCCGATCGATATTATCATGTCTATCAGCTTTGTTTAGCACAAGTTCGGGAGCCAGATCAATCGATTAATATCCTCACTAAAGCTGAATTTTGGGCAGCTAAACGAGCAAAAATATCAGAACAGCAGGTGGGGATCAAATCAGGATTGACAGCAGCTCAAGCAGAGACTTTTAAACAGATCCGCGATCGAACAGCCCATCAACTTCAGTATTTGTCACTCGATCGAGTTATTCCCAGCGCAATTCCAGCCCTCGAACAGATTCAATCATCTGGAGTCGAGCTAATCGTGATGACATTGCGCCGCAACTGTGAACTAAATATAGCTTTTGAGCAGTACGAACTCAATCGCTTTTTCCCGCTCAATTGTCGTTATTGCTTAACAGATAGTTATCATAAACAAGGTGATATTAAAGATAAAACTCAATTGATGGCGCAAGCCTTAATTGATTTGAAACCAGATCCAAATACTTGGATGATTGGCGATACTGAAACTGATATTATCGCTGCTCAAACTCATGGAATCAGAGTGGTGGGCGTATTGTCTGGGATTCGGGATTTCGATCGATTAGCGCAATACCAGCCAGATCGAATTGTTGATAGTTTAGCTGCTGCTATAGATTTTATATTTGCTAATATTAAAGATTAATTCACTAGATAGCAATTTTGTCAGTACCGATCGTTTACCATCCTGATTATGTCGTACCATTACCCGATAGTCATCGCTTTCCGATGTCCAAATTTCGGATGTTGTATGAATTGTTATTAGCCGATGAATTAGTCACCTCAGAACGAGTATTTGCGCCCACATTACCCCCGACGGAATGGCTGGAATTAGTCCACGATCCGGCTTATATTCAAGCCTACTATACCGGAACATTAGACCCCAAAGCCCAACGGCGGATTGGTTTACCCTGGAGTCCAGAATTGGTCAATCGGACTTGTATCGCTCTGGGTGGCTCGATTCTGACCGCGAAACTGGCGATCGAATCTGGCATCGCTTGTAATACGGCAGGTGGAACTCATCATGCTTTTGCGAATATGGGTTCTGGATTCTGCATTTTCAACGATCTGGCGATCGCATCTCGTGTAGTCCAGAAAATAGGTTTAGCCAAAAAGATTCTCATCGTCGATCTCGATGTCCATCAAGGCGATGGTACTGCGGCAATTTTTCAAGGAGATCCGAGCGTATTTACCTTTTCAATGCACTGTGAAATCAATTTCCCTAGCAAGAAACAAACTAGCGATCTCGATGTACCCTTGCGAGAAGGGATGGAAGATCGGGAGTATTTAACCACCCTTGCTCAATATTTACCGGATTTATTGTCACAGGTAAAACCTGATTTAGTGCTGTACGATGCTGGAGTAGATCCGCATATTAGCGACAGGTTGGGTAAATTAGCTTTAACAAATACTGGGATATTCGATCGAGATTTTCAAGTATTAAATACCTGTATTTCCCAAGGCTATCCAGTCGCCTGTGTGATTGGTGGCGGCTATGCTGAAGATCTACCGAGTTTAGTCTATCGACACTCATTACTTCACCGTGCTGCTAATAAGATTGCTCGCAAATATAAGCTTTAGTTAGACTTTCTTTGCTGGCAATTTACTAGGAATTCCCTCACACCCACCAGGAATAGTTCGCCGAGATGCGTCGCCGCACCAGTTACAGCAGTATTTACGCTGATCTTCAGACATTTCCTGGACGTTGGTAAAATCAGTATTCTCGACTACGGCACCTGTAAATTCACCTGTTGTATAATTTGGTGCTTCGTTGCGGCTACGGGGGCTAGCTAATTCGGCATTTCCATAGAAAAAGCGGGTACCTTTGACATCTGCACCATTGAGATTTGCTTCATATAAAATGGTGCGGGAGAAGTTGGCTTTGACTAAATCGCAGCCGCTTAAATTGGCGCGAATCAGATTTGCATCGCTAACATCTGTCCAGCGTAAATCAGTTTGGGTCAGATCCGCACCCGCTAACATCACGCCTAAGTCAATCACACGGACTCCATACAGGCGATCTTCCTCATAACCACCATCTCCATCCAAAATTGCTCTACCCAGCCTACGATCGCGCCTAAGCGGGCTAAGGAGTTTAGATTGGGAAAGGAACCTGAGTACTTTAGCTTTTCCGGCGGCATCGATACTCCCGAGTAGAGCTGCGGTTCTCCCTTCGGCAAAAGCTTGCTCTTGGGGCCAATCTTCCAGAAATCCATCATCATCTAATACTAGATCAGAAATCCCTTGAAAATAAGTATCGATCGTTTGTTGTTGGGTGAGAATATTTTGTTGGGTGGTGAGCCGATTTTGTTCGATCGTCAAATCGCGGGAGATAATATACTGCCGCCATGCGATATATACTGCTAGGATAGCAATTAAAATCTGACCGAATGCGCCACCCCATTCTCCCGAAGCACCAACAGCATTCCAGTCGATCTTGTCCGAAAAACTACTGACATATTCAAAGAACTCTAGAATCTGGAGTAAGCCCACAAAAGCAATCAGCACGGTAATCGACGCAACTAGTTGTAATCGTTGCGCTGATGTCAAAGAATCCAGCAGTTCTTGCCGAATCCCCCGATAGATAATTGGTACAGACAATACTAACGCGATCGCACATCCGGCTGCGGCAATCCAGGTGTTGTTGAGCCATAGTCCGACCACCATAATGGCGATCGCTATCAGATTTCCCCAGATTGTCATATTCTATGTAAAGTATCTAGCTTAGAAGGTTGAAATGTCTAAATTTACCCAACTATATCACTGAATAATAGCACTTTTTGTTCGTATTGAAAAGATTAGATTTCTCAAGATGTTTAAAACTATATTTAAGTTACTAGTAGTTGTTTTGATCGCAGGTGGTGGTGGGCTTTATTATGTTTGGCAGCAAGCAATTAAGGTGCCAGATGATTATAGAAAAGAAGCTGCGGGTGGTCGTCTAGAGACTCCAGCTCCACCATTGCAGCCGAATCAAATTACTGCGCGGGCTGCTGTCACCAAGCAAAAAATTGTTGCACCGATCGAGCAAGCTAAAGTTGGTCAAAAAATAGACATCAAACTGAGCGATCGAGACTTGAATAATCTAGTAATCGCTAAACTCGCTACTGCTCAACCAAATAAACAATTACCAACGGGAGTTAAAGGTGTTCAGACTAACATTAAAGATGGTAAAATTCATATTGGTGCATTAGTCAATTTAGGTCAATTAGCGACAAGTGGCAGATCGGTTAGCCAGACGGCTGCATTGACTAAACTCACCGATAGATTGACATTTCTCAAAGATCGGGATGTTTTTATTGGTATTGTTGGTAAACCGATTGTGGATGGTAGTAAAGTTAAATTCAGTGAAGATACTGAAATTCAAGTAGGTGGTATGAATCTGACGATCGCCCAACTTGCTGGAAATTTGGGTGTATCTTCAGCTAAGATTCAACAGATGATTGATTTACAGCTACAACAAAAAAACTTTAAGATCGATCGAGTTAATCTCGGTAATAATGGACTATCGATCGAAGGAGCAAAAAAATAATTGATTGTTCACTCTAAATACCTAAAGCCTAGAATCTAAAGCCTAAAACCTTCCTAAAGGATCGCGATTAGAACTATAATCGATCCTTGGCAAGTTTATCTATATTTCAGGAGTTCACGGTGGAACGGACATTTCTCGCAATCAAACCAGACGGCGTTCAACGTGGATTAGTTGGCGAAATCATTCGTCGCTTAGAAACTAAAGGCTTTACCCTCGTTGCCTTAAAATTATTGCACCCCACTCGCGCGCTAGCCGAGCAGCATTACGCAGTTCACAAAGAAAGACCTTTCTTTGGTGGCTTAGTTGATTTTATGACATCTGGGCCAGTAGTCGCCATGATCTGGCAAGGTAATGGCGTTGTCGCTGCATCCCGCTTGCTAATTGGCGCAACGAACCCACTCACATCCCCTCCAGGGACGATTCGCGGCGATTTGGGTATCGACATCGGTCGCAACCTGATCCACGGTTCTGACGCTGTAGAAACCGCTCAGAGCGAGATCGCGTTATGGTTCAAGGAAGAAGAATTAGTTAATTGGACACCTACTGTTTCGCCTTGGTTGGCTGAGTAGTAGTGGATAGTGGATAGTGGATAGTGGATAGTGAATTTAGAGAGTGAGGTTTGAATGAACAACGAAACCTAACACAATCCACCATCCACCCTTCACCATTCACCCAATTTAGATGCAACAGGTTGACTTCACGACATTAACGGCAGCGGTACGGGAGTTACAATCTGATTGGATCCCTGCACGAGTAGAATCAGTATATCAGGGCGATCGATACACTCTAGCACTGAGCTTACGCACCCTCGACAAACGGGGCTGGATTGCCATTTCCTGGCATCCTCAAGCCGCGAGGATTGTCCTGACAGATCCACCACCACGGATTCCCGATACATTTACACTCAGTCAACAATTGCGATCTGTCTTAGGCGGATTGGCAATGATTGGGATGGAGCTGGTATCGCCGTGGGAACGTTTGGTGCGGCTGACATTTGCGACCAGACCTGGGGCGGAAGCATTGTATTATTTATATGTAGAACCGATCGGTAAATACAGCAATCTTACCCTCACCGATGCGGATAATTTAATTATTACTACCGCACATCAGGTAACTAATAAGCAGTCTAGCGTCAGAACGATCGAAACGGGTAGACCTTATGAGGTACCGCCATCCTTGACGGATCCGATGCCAAATCTGGAGGAATCGATCGAACGGTGGATCGATCGTGTTAGCCTGATACCCGATAAGCTCAACCAGCGACTGGTGCGGAGTTATCGCGGTTTGAGTACGATTTTGATGAATGAACTAATTACCGCCGCTGGACTAGATCCGGTTCAAACTACCGATACATTAGCTCCCACAGATTGGGAAAAGTTGTTTGAGTACTGGCAAATCTGGCTTAGAACCCTAACGCAAATAGAAGGGTATAAGTTTAATCCTCAGCTAACCGACAACGGCTTCAGCGTGATGGGATGGGATGATGGAAATACTCCAGTCGCTAGTGTGAACTATGCGATCGAGACTTATTATAGCCGGATCCTCGATCGAGAAGCATTTACCCAACTCAAACATCAACTCACCCAAAAATTGGGCACAATCCTCGCTAAATTACGAGTCAAAGCCAATACCTTCACAGCTAAACTCCAAGAATCTACAGGTGCAGATGAATATCGCACCAATGCTGATTTACTGATGTCATATCTGCAAGCATGGCAACCAGGGATGAAAGAAATTACCCTCAATGATTTTGAGACAGGTGAGCCAATCAAAATCAAACTCGAACCTGAAAAAAATGCGATCCAAAATGCCCAATTCTTATACAAACGTCACCAGAAATTAAAACGCGCCAAACTTGCAGTAGATCCATTACTTGCAGCAGTTCAATCAGAGATTGACTATCTAGAACAAGTCGAAGAAAGTGTACTCCAGCTTCAAGAAGATGGTACCAATGATCTGCAAGAAATGCTCCAAACTCTCTTAGAGATTAAGAAAGAGTTAATCGATACTGGCTACTTCACTAATGCAGATCGATTAGCCAAAGCCGAACTAGCCGAAACCAAACCTCACTCATTAACAACTCCCAGCGGATTTGAACTATTAATCGGCAGAAACAATCGTCAAAATGACAAACTGACATTTAAAACAGCCACCGAATATGATCTCTGGTTTCACGCCCAAGAAATCGCCGGAAGTCACGGCTTATTAAGAATTACCCCTGGCGCAGTAGCTGAGGAAGCAGATTTACAATTCACCGCCAATGCTGTCGCCTATTATAGTCGTTCTAGGCAGAGCCAAGCTGTTCCTGTTGTGTATACCGCGACAAAGCATGTCTATAAACCTAAGGGTGCAAAACCAGGGATGGTAATCTACAAGCACGAACAAATTATCTGGGGACATCCTCAGAAATTATAGATTATGATCTAAATCCTTAACAATTTGGCAAAAGGATGTCCCACTAACGGGTACAGTCAGATTTATTAGATGAGATCTATATCTATATTAGAGTATGAATTTCGAGTGGGATGATTTCAAAAACGAAATTAATATTGATAAACATGGCTTCGACTTTGCCGATGCGTATCGGGTTTTTGAATCTCCGGTGGTAGTTGACATCGACAATCGTAGGGACTATGGTGAAGATCGATGTGTCGGAACAGGAATGTTAGATGGACGCATTGTTGTTGTCATATTCACAGAACCAGATCAAGCAACGACACGAATCATTTCCTTGAGAAAAGCACTCTCTGATGAAAGAAGATATTATGAGCAATACATCAAGAACGAACTGGGCTAAAATTGATGCAATGACAGATAATGATATCGATGTCTCAGATACTCCAGCGTTGACAGAAGAATTTTTCTTAAAGGCAAAGTTGCGAATGCCTGCTACACCAATCTCTAAGGTTACTGTTCCTATTGATTCAGAAACTTTGGATTGGTTTCGATCTAAGGGTGAAAAATCAGAACAACACATGGCTGCTGCACTGAAAATTTATGTGGCAGCCCAACAAATGGCAGCGGGTATATCTCGATCGATCTAATCTAAATTAATGTTAGAAGATCGAGATTTTAAACATCGGTGGTATCTTGTTCGGCAACTTTGCCAAATAAATATCGATCGCCAATATACTTTAAGATTACCCTACCTGACTTAGGATTGTCCCTTTCCACTATTGGTTTAACAACAACTCCTTCCCTACCGTGATTACCGCCAATCAGTGAATCACCATCAGATATTTGTTTGATAACTTCTAGCGAAAAAGCACCTTTATATATTAATGGTACTTGTTCGACTTGATGTTTGTCGCACAAGGATTTGAAGATTGAATAATCAACATATTTACCATCCAGCATCAAGTCAAAAGCCCGAAAATTGATTCTTTTTTGACTATAAGTATAAGCTTGAATTCCTTGCCCATAAACCTCACCATATAGAATAGCTTGTTTATATCCTTGAATTTGTAAATCTTCTAGTAATTTTTTGACACCGATTAATGTATGGGGAAACCAATAAGTATTCGTCACCATTGTGATCGGCTCTTCTGGTTCTTTGCGCCGTAAAGCTCTCGATCCAGCCATCATCGTCGGTTGTTCTTGATCACCATGCCAGACAAAACCAACTCTAGCATTAGTACCGTGAATTTTTTCTGTTGCCACAACTGCTTCCCCTGCGGTTAGCATTGTGGGGTAACTCCGCATATTTTCCAGGTTCGTATATTTAGGAAAATCAGGATCGTCACTGGCACCATCTCCAGCTTGTGCTTTAATTGGTGGATGGTATTTGATCGCACCATAAAATTCAGCTACATCTGCACCCAATTCCATCGCAATTTCCGGCTGAACTATCAAGCCAAATGATGGTTCACCGCGTAACTTGATCCGATGAACTACCAAAACTCGATCGCCATTAATATCAGTCTTTTCAACTAGATATGCACCAACATTTAATCTTTCTGAAACTTCTTTAGTCAGAATAGTTCCTTGCTCAAAATAAACAACCAAATCCCCAGGTTGATGCACACCTTTTTTGACACACATTTGCCAACCTTGAACGGTAGCTAATTCCAGGGCATCGGCATTATGGTGAGGCTTAATTTCTAGAATTTCACAGACTTCTACTTTAATCGTACTCATAGTTAAGATTGATAATCTCCACAATTTATTGCTGCCTCTGAACAGGCAATGTGGGGATTAATAGTACACTTTAGATGATGACTATTGGTAAAGTATTTGCATTTATGACAAGGAACTTGGTGCAATCGCTTGATCCTGCTAAACCCTGACTGGAGTTGACAGAAAACTGTCCATAAAATAGTCAGCGTCATCCCCCAAGCCAGAATAGAGCAAATTAAAATCATTGGATAATTACACTCCAAGTTAATAACTTTAATCGATCGAATTAACTAACCCTAAAATTGAGATAATCAGTATCTTTAGCAAGTACTCTAGCTAAATTGTTTAGCCAACTCGTCGGTTTTTGCTGCCATAATCAGATCATTGAGATGCAGTCCATTGACTGTATGCGTCCACCAAGTCACAGTTACTTTGCCCCATTCGGTGAGGAGTGCAGGATGATGTGCGGCGGCTTCGGCAAGATCGCCTACTGTATTTGTAAAAGCAATCGCAGTTTTAAAGTCCTTAAATTTATACACACGCTCGATCCGATCTTCGCCATTGACTTGATATTGGCACCAGTCAGGAATTTGTGGTTGAAATACGGCAATTTCAGCGGCGGTAATCGCCGCTTCACCACCATGACAAGGAATACACTCTTGTTGTACTAGATCTGCCATGACTAATCTCTGCCTGAAAGCTACACTTAAAATCTAAGCAATTTCGCTGTTAAAAGCAACTAACTTAATTACAAAACTTAGAACTAAGTCCACTAATTTATGACTAAGATCGCTGACTTACGCAAAAACTATACCCAGGCTGGATTACTAAAATCAGATATTGTTGCTAATCCATTTGAGCAATTTAAGCTCTGGTTCGAGCAGGCGGTGGCTGCGGATATTTTGGAGCCAAATGCGATGACAGTGGCGACAGTAACAGCCGAGGGCAGACCTTCGGCGCGAATTGTGCTACTCAAACATTTTGACGATCGAGGATTTGTGTTCTACACCAATTACAATAGCCAAAAAGGTGTTGAACTCCAAAATTGTCCCCACGCTGCCCTAGTCTTCCTGTGGGGCGATTTGGAGCGTCAAGTGCGGATTGAGGGCAAGATCGAGTTTGTGTCGGAAGCAGAGGCTACAGGCTATTTTCACAGTCGTCCAGTCAGTAGTCAGCTTGGTGCTTGGGCTTCGGAGCAAAGTACCGTAATTGAAGATCGATCGATCTTTGAACAAAAACTCCAACAACTGGAAGTTGAATACCAAGATCGCCAAATTCCTAAACCGCCACACTGGGGCGGTGTAAGAGTGGTGCCCCAAGAAATAGAGTTTTGGCAAGGTCGCCCCAGTCGGCTTCACGACAGATTACGCTATCAATTGGTTGAGGGGAAATGGCAGATTGATAGGTTAGCACCTTGATAGGGGATAGGGCGTTAATAATTTTGTGTATTACCACACTCTTCAAATACTCTCTGCTCCCGTTTAAGACTTCTGCTCCAATCCAAACCCGACTAAATTAATCACTGTCGGTACTTCTCCTGGTTGAGGGCGTTGATAGGTAACGATCGTGCGGAGGCGGGAGGTGGGGGATATTAGCCGCAACTGGTCTACGGCTACCGATCGACTGTAATATGTGACAAGTTCTAAGGATTGGCGACTGGGTAAGTAGGTAAATCGTCCGGTAATCGCCCCTGTTTCCGAATATCCCTCATCACGGAGGTAGAAACCCCGAATTATTTCGGTACTATCGAGGACTTCCGCCGCCAGTGGCATCGCGGGTGCCAGGGGATCGGTTGCCAACAGATGTGGGGCAATAATTGATTTTTCAGGTACGAATAGAGCTTTGAGATTCATCGCCACTCGATCGCCTTTTTCGGATACGGTATTAAAACCGATCGTAAATCCTGGAAATCGATCGATCTCACTCGGATCTGCAATACTCCCAAGTGGTAGGAAAGATGAAGAAATTTGAGATTTTTCGGCGGCTGCTAATGTGCCTACGTTAAATTCAGTATAGGAACGCTCAACCTCATTGTGTAGAGGGTAATGGTAAGTCCGCTCGGTTTTCCAAGTACCCACGCAAGCTGAAAAGAAGTCTTGAATTTCTAGCATTTAATTAATAATTAGCACCACAATTGTTAGCAAAAGTTAAATGATTCAGTAGTAAGTCAACAAATATTGATTTAGTATCTAAGATTGGGCAAAGTTATTTTGGGATAAGAATGGAATCAATTCAACAACAAATTAGTGCGCTGACACACAAGATCGATCGAGTGTATCAGATGCTTGCGCGTGAAACCGCACGAGATTTAGATGCTCAGGTAGTTGGTGGCGAAGAGACATCGATCGAACATTCACTCAATCGTGAAGATGCCCAACTCATCGGCGGCAGCAATCGACGACTGCGACAAGATGGCTCTAGTCACCACCGGAATGGCGATCTAGATCAGGCTAATAATTCTAATTATCGGCAAGATTCGACCGAATGGATCATTGCCCAGCAAGATATTTTGATTGATAGTAGTGGGGTAGAAATTAGTCACCGCCAGATCAAAGAGCAAGATTTGGCTCCGCAAATTCAAATTCAGCGACTCACCGCCCAACTAACTGCTGCTTATAATCGGATCGCGGCTCTAGAAGAACAGTTATTAGCCAACCGTTGGAAATAGTTTTTGGTTCTGGCGACTAAAGTGTTCGGGTCAGCTTAGATAATTGGGTATTATAGGTATAACAACTTACACAACCCGATTCGATGAACAAGCATAAAATTTTAGTTACTGGTGGTGCCGGATATATTGGCTCTCACACGATCAAACAATTAGGTGAAGCTGGCTACGATATTGTTGTTTACGACAATCTCTCGACTGGAAATACCAAAAATATTACTTATGGTAAATTAGTTGTAGGTGATTTAGCCGATCGACAGCAGCTTGCACAAGTCTTCGCCGCATACGATTTTGATGCAGTTTTACACTTCGCAGCAAGTATTTCTGTGCCTGATTCTGTAGTCAAGCCGCTGGATTATTACAGCAATAATACTGCTAATGCCCTAAATCTGCTCCACTGCTGTCAGCAATTTGGTGTTAATAAATTCATCTTTTCCAGTACTGCTGCGGTATACGGACAGCCAACCGACAACCCAATTACTGAAGCTACTATCCCTGAACCGCTCAATCCTTACGGTAGCTCCAAGCTAATGAGCGAACGGATTATTCGAGATTACGCTCTGGCTTCAGATCTCAAATATGTGATCCTGCGGTATTTTAACGTCGCTGGTGCCGAAGTTTCTGGTAGCCTGGGCAAAACGCAGCCAGCGCACCACCTAATTGCTGCTGCTTGTGATGCTGCACTGGGTAAAATTCCCCAGATGAGTATTTTTGGCACTGATTTTGACACACCAGATGGGACAGGGATTCGGGACTATATCCATGTGGACGATTTGGCGAGAGCGCATCTGGACGCATTGATCTATCTTGATCGATCTGATGCTACCAGTCAGATCCTCAATTGCGGCTATGGACAGGGCTACAGCGTCCGTCAAGTGATCGAAAAGGTTAAACAGATCTCCGGTGTTGATTTTACCGTGATCGAAGCTCCACGACGGGCTGGCGACCCTGCCTGTGTGATTGCTGGAGCCGATCGAATTACCGAAATCCTCGGCTGGAAGCCGCGATTTAACGATCTAGATCTGATTGTCCAAACAGCTTTGGCTTGGGAAAAAAAGCTAGTTGCTAATCCTCAAAGATTCAAACAACTGGTCTGTTAACAATCTGAATCACAAAATATCCGATTGTGCAACATGAATTAGGCTGAATTTACTGTAGAGTTACCAATTAAGCGGCATCTACACTGAACTCTTCATCATGGTATCAACCCCACAACGGGAAAGCACCTTCCCACCAATCGAACCTCAAGTCGATCCCCACACTCTCGCCCAAATGGGCATTGCCATGCTGATCGATCTTGCCCAGCGGGGCGAAATCAATCCTTGGGATGTTAAGGTAATCGATGCGATCGATCTACATCTGAGCAAACTTCCACTTCAGGCTGACGCAACTCTCGCCCACAAGCAAGCCAATCTTTCTCAGTCAGGGCAAGCATTCTTATGGGCGGCAATGCTAGTCTTACTCAAAGCCCAAAGTTTAGAACAGAGCCAATCTCAAGCCGAAGACTTTGACTTTATCGAAGAAGATCTGGACTTTGAAATGATTACCACATCTGGATTGCCGCGTAACTTAGAAAAACATATTCGTCGCCGCCTCAGCTCTCCCCCGCCGAAAACTCGTCCGGTGACACTCCAAGATCTGATCCAGCAACTCCGCCAAATTGCTGATAAAATTGCCGAACCTAAAGTGCGCCGCCGTGCCCTCAAAGGTAAAGCAATGTCCGTCAAGCAAGCCACCGAAACAATCGCCGGACTAGCTCACGATGAGAATCTGACCGAAATGGCGGCACTCGTCGCCGATTTTCTAGTCACATATACCAGCGAAACAGATTTTTGGACGCTAGAAGACTTAGTAGATCTGTGGTCTGCCAAATTTCCACCCGCGCCAGGACAAGTTTTTGGAGCAAATCATGATCGAGTGGGTGTTTTTTGGGCACTATTACTATTATCGGCTCAATCTAAAGTTGAGCTAGAACAAGCCGAATTTTATCAAACTCTGAAAATTCGGCGACTGCATCAAGAATCGGTAGATATGAACTAGCCATCCGCTCAAAAGGGGGATCTGACTGGTACAGGTGATAATCGATCGCTGTTACAGTAGATATAACAGTTACTAGTGCGGTCAGAATATTACCACATTGGCAATTGCTATAAAACAGGGATTTTAAGCATATAAGATTTAATATGAAAGCAATGATTTTAGCCGCTGGTAAAGGTACCAGGGTGCAACCAATTACTTATACTATTCCCAAACCCCTGATCCCCATTCTCCACAAGCCAGTCATGGAGTTTTTGGTGGATTTGCTCAAGCAGCACGACTTCACTGAAATTATGGTCAATGTCAGCCATCTTGCCAAGGAAATCGAAAGTTATTTCCACGATGGTCAGAGATTTGGGGTGCAAATTGCCTATTCATTTGAAGGGACAATTCGTGAGGATGGCGAGCTGGAAGGACAAGCAATGGGTTCGGCTGGCGGGATGCGGCGAATTCAGGATTTCTATCCCTTCTTTGATGATACCTTTGTGGTGTTGTGCGGTGATGCACTGATCGATCTCGACCTCACTGCTGCGGTAAAGTGGCATCGAGAGAAAGGTTCTCTAGCAACTATTGTGACTAAATCTGTACCCCGTGAAGAAGTTTCTAGTTATGGGGTAGTTGTAACTGATCAGGATGGCAGAGTCCAAGCCTTCCAAGAGAAACCGACAATAGAAGAAGCTCTCAGTACAAATATCAACACTGGTATTTATATTTTTGAGCCAGAAGTATTGAACTATATTCCTTCCGGCCAAGAGTATGATATTGGGGGCGATCTATTTCCGAAACTAGTCGAAATGGGCGCGCCTTTTTATGCAATTCCGATGGACTTTCAATGGGTGGATATTGGGAAAGTGCCTGACTATTGGCAAGCAATCCGCAGTGTCTTAATGGGTGAAGTCAAGAACGTCCCGATTCCTGGTACAGAAGTGTTACCAGGTGTTTTTACAGGGATTAATGTAGCGGTAAATTGGGATAAAGTAGATATTACTGGCCCTGTCTATATTGGGGGGATGACCAAAATTGAAGATGGTGCCAAAATTACTGGCCCCGCCATGATCGGGCGCAATTGCCACATTTGTAGTGGCGCACATATCGACAATAGTGTTGTATTTGAATATTCGCGGATTGCTGGTATTGAACTAACTGATAAGCTAGTCTTTGGTAGATATTGTGTTGATAAAAATGGTGCGACGATCGATATGAAAGCTGCTGCATTAGATTGGTTGATTACGGATACTCGTCAACCGATCGAAAATATCAAGCATCCAGCCAAGGTATTCTCTGAATCGTTTAATCTTAGCCAATCATAATTAGTAATAAATAACCATCAATGTAATTTACAAATACTATGTCACCATTGATCAGTCTAGTTACAATTTTAGCACTCTTGTTGTTATTCTTTGTAACTATCAACGTCGGTAGAGCCAGAGTTAAATATGGAGTGAAAGCACCTCTGGTGGTTGGCGATCCAATATTTGAGCGAGCCTTGCGAGTTCAGCAAAATACACTGGAGCAAATTGTCTTATTTCTCCCAGCAATGTGGATTTTTGGCACGGTTTTCAGTCCGATTTATGCGGCTATTCTCGGATTAGTCTGGATTGTTGGGCGGATTATATACGCTTGGGGCTACTACCAATCCGCTGAAAAACGCGGCCCTGGCTTTGGTGTAAGTATCCTCGCAACAATTGCTTTAATTCTCGGTTCACTAGGCGGAACTATCTTGCAGCTTATTAAATCCGGTATTTAGGATGATTCTCTGGCCATCAGCTAAACAAAAGTTAGAAGTCAATCACCAAGCATCAAACCGGATTAATTGCGAGAAATTGCACCTTTCTTTCTGGAAAATTTTTCACTAAGATCGAAAGAGTAGCCTTACTCCCACATCAACTTATGACTGTAGCTCCATCTCTGAAGTCGATCCGCAGTGAAAAACTAACTTGGAATTGGCGCGGACACCAGATTAAATATACAGTTAGTGGTGTTGGTCAACCCCTACTATTGATTCATGGATTTGGTGCTTCGATCGATCATTGGCGTAAGAATATCCCAATCCTAGCAGAGGGTGAATATCAAGTATACGCGATCGATCTGCTCGGATTTGGGGGTTCGGATAAAGCACTGATCGACTACAGTATGGAACTGTGGGAAGAATTAGTCGTAGATTTCTGGCATGAGTATATCAATCAACCGACCGTATTTGTAGGCAACTCGATCGGTGCTTTACTCAGTTTGATGCTAGTAGCCCACCACCCCGAAATTAGTGCAGGGGGAGTATTAATTAACTGCGCGGGTGGATTGAACCATCGCCCCGATGAATTGAGCTTCCTACTCCGCAACGTGATGGGTATCTTTACCAATATTGTCGCATCGCCAGCCTTTGGTAAATTTATTTTCGATCGAGTCCGTCAGAAATCCCGCATCCGCACCAGTCTCTATCAAGTCTATACCCGCCGTGAAGCCGTCACCGATGAGCTAATAGACATTATTCATAAACCCGCTTGCGATCCAGGAGCACAACAAGTTTTCGCCTCAATTCTCACCGCATCACCAGGACCGACTCCCGAATCACTATTACCCCAAGTCACCAAACCATTACTAGTATTATGGGGTGAAAATGACCCTTGGACACCGATTAAAGGTGCCAAGGTCTATCAGGAACTCGCCGCCGCTGGACAACCGATTACCGTTGTTTCTATCCCCAATGCAGGGCATTGCCCCCATGATGAGCATCCCGAGGTTGTTAATCCAGCTATTTTAAATTGGCTGGATCAGATCTCATCATAGATATATAGACAAACCAGCAAAATTCGTCCTCAATGAATAATCCTCAGAATCGGCTGGAGATCGAATCTATCCGCTGCTATGACGAAGTTCTAGGAGATCTAAATTCTTGAGTCAACCGCCAACAGCCTAAGCGATGCTCGAAAATATAAGCTCCTGATTTGCCAAAAGTTTTTACCAACCGCTCTTGATTTGCCCTAGCATTGGCGACGGGTGCATACTCAGCTTGGCTGTATTCAACCCTAATTTTTTGAGGGGAGAGGGGTTTGAACTTGACCTCTAACCTTGGATATTCAAGGTTCACCACCTGTGGATCCAAGTAGACCCATAAATTTTGCTGTAACCCAATTCTGAAGCCATCCCTAAGATAATCTTGCTTGGGCGCAGTTAATAGCAGTTGACTGGGATTTTGGGCACTCCGAATTTCCACCTGAGGCCACACATAGGCATTCCGAACAGCCGTTCTGGGGAGGCTATCATTCAATCCACGCACGAAAACCCGAAAAAAATCATCAAATTCTGCTGTAGAACAAGGGACTTGCTTAGCCATTACTTCGATCCCGCCTTGTGCCAGAGGGACTGAGTTATCACTAGCAGCCTGTACCACAAGACTAGCTTCCATTGTTAACCAAGATAGCAAGAGTAAAACTAAAATCTTTCCAGAACTCATCCAAATTTTTCCTTGTTAATAATAAACCCAGCTAAGTCAGTGCCTAGCCAAGGCGACAGATTATCTGTGCAACATCCAGTCGGCGAAACTAGTGGATAATGGAGGTCGATCGAACATGTAGCTCTATTATTTTAGGTCGATCGAGAACTTCTAATCACCCGATCGGATAGGAGTTATAGACACGAATAGTTACAGTCCGATTTATTCGATCGAGTTTATTAACACTTCTCCGCAATGATGGGGTTGGGGATGCACTGCGCCGTTTAGTAGAAGCAGTTTGCGAAAGTCCGGCATCGATCGCTAGAACTGATAATTTCCAGCTTATTCAGCTAATCTTCTATTGTTACTTAATAATGCTGGATATTGTTGTTGCTAAAGGATCGGATAAATACTTTCGCAGGAGGTCTACTGCTGTAGTTATCCTCGGATCATGCTTCCTTTGTCACGGGTGAGACGTTGATGGTGGACAAATATGCTGGGTTCGATCGATTACTCCAGTGCTAAGTTTGCCCACCCTAGGATAGGGATATTTTGCTTTATCGAAATGACCATAAACGTCTAGTTTTATTTGAGATTAGGCAATCAAAAATGGTTGGCTTTGTTGTCTAGATCGGAGAGGTTAAGAATTGATAAGCGATCTGGACATAACAAATTATTGGAACGGACAAAGTTATAACATTTGTGCTGGGATCGGAAGTTATTTCTGCCGCTCAATTCAACCATTGGGAAGCACCAGATGCCACAAGTCTTACATATCCTCTCCACACTCCTCGTTTTGCCCTACGCTATTTTGGCCGTTTACTTTCTGATCGTTGGCAAAGTGGCTTCCTCCCAAAACCTATGGAGTATCTTTCAGTTACTGATCGACATCTTTAATTTGCTAGTACCGTGGGGTGCGATTGGATTCCTCTTGGCATTCTTGTCCATTGTTAGCCTGCCGTTCTTCCCGGTGCCGCGACCATTATCGCCAGCGGTGTTGGTTGTCGTCTCTGGATTTAGCCTTTCGATCTTGCTGTTTTACAGACCATCATTGCCAAGTGGCGGCGAACTCTTATTCATGTTGCCATGTTTTGCCGTTTTAGCGGCCAGTTGCTGGCAAATCATTTCTCGTAATTGAAAGCGACAAATTGATAGTCTATGGCATCGGTGGGTCAAACGAAAACAAACAACTACCGTCCGATGGGCGGTCGGCGAATTGAATGCTGTCAGGAGATCGAAACGATCGCAATTAGCCGAGCTTAGATAAAGAATCAAACTATTTATTTACAACCTGCCGTTAGCAATCAAAACAGCAAAGATCGCGCCTAATATCAGCATTACAACGATCGCAGCAGTTCTAATCTGCTTTAAATTGCGATCAAACTTCACAAAATCAGTTAGCTGTCGTGCTAGCACCGGATATTCAGATAGTTCGGTACTTTTGCTGAGTTCGATTAATGGCTGGGCACGTTGATATCCTTTCCAAGCTCTTTTGAAGTCTGTAGAAGGACAGACACGATCGTAAAGATTCGGGTGTTCTCGTTCAATAACAAGCATAATTTGGCGATATCTTTTGAGATGGATCGAGTTCAATCCTCTCAAAACAGCATAGAAAACTAGGCAACAAAAAAGTATTTTGATTACAAATTCTACGATAATCATCGTAAAAGCATAGATAACAAATGTATAAGTCATGTTTGGAGTTTACTGTGAATGTATTAACGCAAGTTGCTAGTTATTAGAGCGAACGACTGGAAGTCGTCGCTAATGATGCAAAGTCCGCGTACACCCCTGTTGCTTGCGCGCGCATCAAGAGAGCAGTTTCAACTGCTGAGATTATAACCGCTCATCTACCCAACTGGAGCATCGATTAAATCCCGCAAGCTCCCGTCGCTTGAAGTATTTTTGTTTGTTTGCCACGACCGATCGAAATTGTGGCATCGTAGCTAGCTCCTTCATACTCTTGACTAGTTCTGATGTAATTAACTTTAACATTAAGATTGCTTGCGCGATAAGTGACAATCGCACCGCGTTTGTTTTTTACTTCACGCACTGATGTTAAGAGTATATCCTTGCCATCGATATTCATTAATGCTTTACTTTCTAATTGTGACTGATATGCCGATAAGAATATATCGCGTTTTTGCCGATCGCTGGCTAAATATAGATCGCAAAATGTGCCTTGAATTTTTAGCGAAGTGGGATTGCGAATAGTGCCAACGGAGATCGAATTAGCTGCGGCGATGCTAGCGACATGAAGATTGGACGCAATTGAGATTAAAATTGTACTAACGATCGCTAGAGAAGATCTTGAGAAAAATTGCATAATTTAATATTATTAAGATAATTGTTAACTATTTAGATCTACATTATTATTTCAGGTATTTCCCGAATAATTTCTTTGAGATATGCCACTTTATTAACTAGAACATCGATCCCCAATGATTGTAAAAAGTCTCCTGTCGATCGGCAAATTATGCAAATACATACTCCTGGCAATAGTAATGGTATCGATCTGCCAGACGATCGCCTACACCACCGATCTACCTACCATTCGGCAACCATTATGGTCGATCCCATTTCCCCCCACAGCTCAACCATATCAATTGATTGCCTCCAAAAATCGACTCATCGTATCGACGATCGATCGGGATAATAGTTATTCCAAAGGTATAGTGGGAGCAGCACAGGGGGTCTTTATTATCGATCGCCAGAACAGCAATGCAAGGGGGGAGCCACAGCTTGCTTCTATTTCTGCCCTCACTCCCACGAAAACCCTTTGGACTTTTGCATTCCCAGCACATAGTGAAAAAGTAGGCGAGATTGCGATCTCCGATGGTGTGGTACTGGTAAAGATTTCTGAATTTTCTCAGATGGCTGAAGAAAAGTATCGACTGATTGCCTTGAAAGCAAATACGGGGCAAATGCTCTGGCAGCGCACATCCTCAGTTGAGACGCAAACAAAGGTGCTTGGCAATACGGTTTATACTTCGTTCTCTGTGCGGAATCGCCCGGACAAAAAGTTTTTACAAGCAGTTGATTTGCAAACAGGGCGAGAACTGTGGACAAATAAGCAGTTGGGCGGATCGGCAATCCTGAGTAGCAACGATCGAGTATTTATTGTCGAACCCAATCAGCCGAAAAACGATCCAAGTACTCATTTAATCGCGATCGATCGACAGACGGGTAAACAATTACGCGAGATTGACATAGCTGGTGATTTGTCCAAGTCAGTGCTAGCGAATCACATTATCTATGCTGTTACTTTTAATCCGATCGAAGGTGGCCCGCCCAGGGGTGGTAGTCGTCGTTTAGTCAATAGTTGGGTGAATGCCTACAGCAATTCTAAATTTAAGGCTGGTAAGCATTCTGGCTTTATGGGGTGGGCAAATTCTTGGAAGTGGTGGCAGGAAATTCCATCCAATTCGTGACTTTTTTAGTTTGAAGCCTGATTTCAACCCCAGAATTTCCAAGATATCTCTCAAAATATAGACAGCTTTTGACCTCAAAGCCGCACTATGTCGTAAATTTAGAATTGCTGTG
>CASBPY010000188.1 GCA_949127675.1 Synechococcales cyanobacterium PMM_0072 | reverse complement strand
GCGTTCAACCTCAACGGTTTCAACTTCAACCAATCAGTTGTAGATGCTCAAGGTCATGGTATCAATACCTGGGCTGACATCATCAACCGTGCTAACCTCGGTATGGAAGTAATGCACGAGCGTAACGCTCACAACTTCCCTCTCGATCTAGCTGCTGGTGAAGCTACTCCTGTTGCTTTAACTGCTCCTTCCATCAACGGTTAATACCTGTTTGATTTAGAGAGATTTAAAACCCCCCTTACTGCTTGCGGTAAGGGGGGTTTTTGCGTTGGGGTACTTTTGATTTCTTTCTTTGCTTGCTATAACAATCTGACTAAATACTCAATGCTGCTTTGATTTTTGCGAGTGCAGCAGCTTCTTCCGTACTGACTTTTTGACTACCAGAACCAAATAAGCCACTACCCGCCGCATTTGCCACTGCTTCAGCACAGGCGTAGATAAACTGCTTGAATTCGGTAACTTCTGCTGGTGTAGCTTTGTCGCCGATCGCAGCTATCGCAAAATCTACTGAAGAGATCGCTTTTGTGACTACAGCACCAGATTTGACATCTTCTGCGGTAACATCTGGCTTTTGTCGCTTGATCTCACCGCTAGTTAGCACTGCTTCCGAAAAAGCTGATTGAATAATTGAGTTACTAGGATATTTCTTAGCGGCACCGACAATTTCTTTGGTGAGGGCGACGGCTTCGATCGCACTGGAGATGATGCCCATATCTGCCATTGCGACTGCCATGCCGATCGACATTGGCGCATTAGCGATCGCGCTAAGTTCTTCAGATGTATAGGTTGCCATAAATAAGTTAATTACTAAATTTGATGAGACTGGATGTATTCTAGCAGTTTCAAATTAATTACTAGTAAGCACCAGCAGAAAATTCACATAGCTCATCGATCGAGTACAAAGTGCGGTTTACATCTTATGGGTGCAGATTCTTGGGTAAAATAGATCTAACAGTTGTCATCACGTTTGTGGCACTGTCAGCATATTCAATTTCCAGGGAACAGTCATACCGATGTCTAACGCCGAACAGCCAGAGAAGATTTATCTACCCAAAACCAGCGAATCGGAAACCCTCAAAAAAATTAGACACACCACCTCCCATGTGATGGCGATGGCGGTACAGAAGCTGTTTCCCAAGGCTTTGGTAACTATCGGTCCGTGGATCGAAAATGGGTTCTACTACGATTTTGATAGCCCTGATGCCTTTACAGACAAGGATCTGAAGTCAATTCAGCGAGAGATGATCAAGATCATCAATCAAAAATTGCCAGTCGTGCGGGAAGAATTGAGTCGCGCCGAAGCTGAAGCTAGAATTACCGCCGTTAACGAACCCTACAAGTTAGAAATTCTCGCTGGATTGCAAGAACCAATTACCTTCTACCATCTTGCTGATAAATGGTGGGATCTATGTGCGGGGCCACATTTAGAAAATACTGGTGATATTCATCCCAAAGCCTTCAAACTCGAAGCGGTGGCGGGTGCCTATTGGCGTGGTGACGAAACAAAAGCTCAACTCCAACGGATCTACGGTACCGCTTGGGAAACTCCCGAACAGCTTGCTGAATATGAACGCCGCAAGGAAGAAGCCCTTCGCCGCGATCACCGGAAATTAGGTAAAGAACTAGGTTTATTTATCTTCTCAGAGTTGGTTGGCCCTGGTTTGCCGCTTTGGACACCTAAAGGGACAATTTTGCGGAGTACTCTAGAAGACTTCCTCAAAAAAGAGCAAACTAAACGGGGATATCTACCTGTAATTACGCCCCATATTGCCAAAACCGATCTGTTCATGAAATCGGGACACAGGCAGAAATACAAGGAAGATATGTTCCCAATTATGGCGGACAATCTCGAAGATATTGCAGCAGATAATGGTTTTGTGATGAAGCCAATGAATTGTCCATTTCACATCCAAATCTATCAAAGTGAATTGCGTTCTTACCGCGATTTACCAATCCGTTATGCGGAATTTGGGACAGTTTATCGGTACGAACAATCTGGAGAGCTTGGTGGTTTAACTCGCGTGCGTGGCTTTACAGTCGATGATTCTCACCTATTTGTGACTCCAGAACAATTGGACGAAGAGTTTCTAAATGTGGTCGATTTAATCCTCTCTGTATTCGAGAAACTGCGGTTGAAAAACTTTAAAGCACGACTAAGTTTCCGTGACCCAGCTTCTGATAAGTATATCGGAACTGATGATGCTTGGAATAAAGCAGAGGGTGCAATTAGCCGCGCAGTTGAAAAGCTAGGCATGGATCATTTCATCGGCATTGGAGAAGCGGCTTTTTATGGTCCTAAACTCGATTTTATCTTTAGTGATGCACTCGATCGAGAGTGGCAATTAGGGACTGTTCAAGTAGACTACAATCTCCCCGAACGGTTTGAACTAGAATACATCGATGATCAGAGCAGTCGCCAGCGTCCAGTGATGATTCATCGCGCCCCCTTCGGCTCTCTCGAACGATTAATCGGGATTCTGATCGAAGAATATGCGGGTGATTTCCCGCTGTGGATGGCTCCAGTGCAGATGCGCTTAGTTCCTGTTGCTCAAGACTTTGCCCCCTTTGCGAAGGAAGTCTGTGCCAAGTTACTCGTCCTCGGCGTTCGTGCTGAAGTAGACAATAGCAACGAGCGACTAGGCAAGATGATTCGCAATGCCGAGAAGGAAAAAATCCCTGTGGTAGGCATCATCGGAGCTAAGGAAGTTGAAGACAACACAATTAGCATTCGGACTCGAATTGGCGGCGAATTAGGAGCAATTAGTGTTGATGAAGTGGTGAAGAGAGTGGTGGATTCGATCGCTAATTTTAGCGATTTCTAATCTGTTGGAAGTGAGGCGGATTTAATTCGTCTCTCTAGATATCCGTAAGAGTATCTGAATGAATGTTTGTTGAGCATCTAAAAATACTTGAATTGGCTTAGAGATTTCCACGGCGTACCAAGTATCATATTGAAATATCCTTTATGGCGTTCGCGTTCGCGTCTCGTTGGCGGTAGGGTCACGTTTACCCCAGCAATAGCCTGTCAATAGAGAAGAGATTGCCCAACCTTAATTCAGTCATTATTCTGGAGACAATCAATTTACTTATGACCGATGCTGTAACCATTCAATCTGCCCCAGTAAGTAACTTAGCACGGGATAAATTAATGTTGCAGAGAGAAGACTGTGAGTTGGTTGCAGAAGAGATGCTGGCAAAACGGTATTCAATTCAGTCACTATTAGGTCGTGGCGGCTTCGGTGTGACATTTTTAGCTCGCAACATTCGCTTACCTGGACAGCCATTTTGCGTAGTCAAGAAATTTGCGCCGATCTTTACAGATCCTAAGCTAGTAGCGATCGCCCGCGACCAATTTGAATTGGAATCATTAATGCTCAGTCACCTCGGTAGTCATGCTCAGGTGCCCACTTTGCTCGATTATTTCCAGATCGATCAGAATTATTATCTAGTTGAAGAGTATATTCCTGGTACTGTTTTATCACAGCTCGTTACTCACAAGCAGCAATGGACTGAACCAGAAGTTGAAATTTTTTTGACTCAGATGCTGCAACTGCTGGTATACATTCATTCTCACCATTTGATCCATCGCGATATCAAGCCTCAGAATATTATTTTATGCCAAACTGATCGGCGGTTTGTGTTGGTAGATTTTGGTGCTGTTAAAGATCTGTCTCCGATCACTAGTCCAAACAAGCAGGCTGAATACAGCACTGCGGTTGGAACTCCAGGCTTTGCACCACCAGAACAGTTAGCAAATTATCCAGTCTATGCCAGCGATATCTACGCCCTAGGCATGACTTGTATTTATCTGCTTACAGGTAAAGAACCGAGTAAATTTTCGATCGATCCTTATACCTGCGAATTGATGTGGGCAGAGGATCTTGACATTAGTATCGGCTTGCTCGAAATCATTAATAAGATGACCCAGATGCCACTGGCGGATCGATATCAGTCAGCAACACAGGTACTCACAGCCTTGGAGAATCGATCGATCCGCACCAAATTACGCGCTTACATGGATCAAAAACATGCAGTTGCCAAAGGTGAACATAGCGGCTCACTAGTTTATTATCCGGCGGTCGTAAATTGGGCGTTGGGCATAGAGTAAATGATCATTCCCTGAACTCTCAAAATACTCACAGCACCATGCGCGTTCGATGATAAACTGAATCATAGCATTGCAAAATATTAAGAGTAGCCAACAAACTGTACCAATTTAGATCGGTGTCAGTAGTAAACAGTGATTTGAGATGTCGATCGAGAGTAGAAGCTCTAGTCCCGACATTTGGTGCCCCATTGAGGGTAGCTAATCACTGAAAACTAAACAACTACTTAACCAAACTGGTTGCTACAACAGCAGATCGTCGATCTGGTTTGTTGCTCGAATCGCTATAGACAAAATCACACAATAATAAGTAGTAACGGCACATGGCTAGCACCGCAGAAAAAACAAACGTGGGTAAACTCACCCAAGTTATTGGTCCAGTTGTAGACGTAGAATTTACTGGTGGCAAGATGCCCCAGATTTATAGTGCCCTCAAGATCGAAGGCAAAAATGAAGCTGGACAAGACGTGTCTGTTACCTGCGAAGTTCAACAACTTCTCGGCGACAACCAAGTTCGTGCCGTTGCGATGAGTACCACCGACGGATTAGTTCGTGGGATGGACGTAATGGATTTGGGCGCACCAATCAGCGTTCCAGTCGGTACAGCTACTTTGGGTCGGATTTTCAACGTACTAGGTGAAGCCGTTGACCAACAAGGTCCAGTCAATACTGAAGAAAGATCGCCAATTCACCGCGACGCTCCTAAATTAACTGAACTCGAAACCAAGCCTTCCGTCTTTGAAACCGGAATCAAAGTCATCGACTTACTTACTCCTTATCGTCGGGGCGGTAAAATCGGTCTGTTCGGTGGTGCGGGTGTAGGCAAAACCGTGATCATGATGGAATTGATCAACAACATCGCGACCAATCACGGTGGTGTATCCGTATTTGGTGGTGTCGGCGAACGTACCCGCGAAGGAAACGATCTCTACAACGAGATGATGGAATCCGGCGTAATCGACAAAGAGAACCTCAGCAACTCTAAAATCGCGCTAGTCTATGGACAAATGAACGAGCCACCTGGAGCACGGATGCGGGTTGGCTTGGCAGCATTGACAATGGCGGAATATTTCCGTGATGTCAACAAGCAAGACGTACTGTTGTTCATCGACAACATTTTCCGGTTCGTTCAAGCTGGTTCCGAAGTATCGGCACTCTTAGGTCGGATGCCTTCTGCTGTTGGTTATCAGCCTACTTTGGGTACAGATATGGGTGACTTACAAGAGCGGATTACTTCCACTAAAGAAGGTTCGATCACTTCCGTTCAAGCTGTATATGTGCCTGCGGATGACTTAACAGATCCAGCTCCAGCAACTACCTTTGCTCACTTGGACGGTACTACTGTACTCTCCCGTGGTCTAGCATCGAAAGGGATCTATCCAGCAGTAGATCCACTTGATTCTACCTCCACCATGCTCCAACCATCGATCGTTGGTGCTGACCACTACGACACCGCTCGTGCCGTACAATCTACGCTCCAACGTTACAAAGAATTGCAAGATATCATCGCAATTCTCGGTTTAGATGAATTAGCAGAAGAAGATCGTCTAATCGTTTCCCGCGCACGGAAAGTAGAACGCTTCCTCTCCCAACCCTTCTTCGTAGCTGAAGTATTCACCGGATCTCCTGGTAAATACGTCAAACTCGAAGACACCATCAAAGGCTTCAAAGCAATCCTGGCTGGTGAGATGGATGATTTACCAGAGCAAGCTTTCTACCTCGTTGGCGATATTGCTGAAGCACGCGCTAAGGGCGAGAAGCTGTTGAAAGGCTAGGAATTAGTGAATGGTGAATGGTGGATGGTGGATAGAAGGCTAGTTGGTGGGCAATGCCCACCCTACAAATAATTCTATCTACTAAGTAAGATCAATCTATTATTTGCTATTCACTATTCACTATTCACTGTTCACTATTCACTAATTTATATGACATTAACAGTAAGAGTAATCGCTCCCGACAAGACTGTCTGGGATGGCACGGCAGATGAAGTAATTTTACCTAGCACAACTGGTCAATTGGGTATTTTGACTGGTCACGTATCACTTTTGACAGCGTTAGATATTGCAGTGATGCGAGTCAAATCTGGAAAAGATAAATGGATTCCAATTGCTTTAATGGGTGGTTTTGCTGAGGTTGATAATAATGAAGTAACTGTACTAGTAAATGGTGCAGAACTGGGTGAATCAATTAATAAAGAACAAGCTCAAAAAGAATTGACTGAAGCTGAACAAAAAGTTGCCAGTACTCAGTCAGGTACTCGTCAAGAACAAATGCAAGCGACTAAAGCTTTTAAACGCGCCCGTGCTAGACTACAAGCAGCAAGTTAGTTAGTTTTAATTGATAAAACCTTCTGAATTACTTGATTCAGAAGGTTTTTGTCGATTAGATTAGCATGATTATCGCTGTTGTAAAAAATCTTGAATATTTAAAATAGTAATCCTGCGAAACGGATTGAGAATGAGCAGGTCATTATCTCCAGTCACAATTAAGTTTGCACCACCGCAGACAGCTAATTCCAAATATTTATTATCTTTTGGATCTCGACATTCATTAATTTGTTGGTTAATTTCAACAAAATTGACTATTCTCAATAAATCTTCAATAAAGTTTTGGCGTTTAACCCGATCAATATATCTATTACCTACGGTAGGCTACGCCAACAAATTTAGGTCTGAGTAACACCTCTGATACTTCTAAAAATACTGGATCAGACATCAATATAATTCCAGTATCAACGGCTCGATCAAATGCTTGACGAGCTTTGCTTTGACTGGATATTATGGCACTTACAAAAACATTCGCATCTAAAATAAACAGATTATCATCTATTTTCATTCAAAATTGATTCCAATATTTCAGGGGTAAGTCCATTTGCAGTAGCTTCACTGCTAATCTCATTCATTTGCTGCTTGATCAAAGCGATTGTATCCTTTTTGTCACTTATCAATCCAGTCAGCATTACGCCAATTTTTGCCTCGATTTGCTGCCGTTGGCTATCAGTTGCTCTAGAGTAAGCTTCGGCAAGATCTGAAGGAACTTTAACAGTAATCTCTTTAGTAATACTCATCGTCTTTTCTCTCAAGCTACAGCTTAGATATGGAGCAAGAACTCGATTTATTTCTATAGTATAAACCTTTGCCAAGTTGATCGGCGCAAGACAAGATTGATCGAATCACCCAATCCGATCTAAAACTCATAGTCAGGATTGCCAACTTGAAATACGGTTAAGCCCAGATTTCGCCACATTCTACAGACTTTTGGTCGATCGTCAATTATACCGATCGCGTTATATTTACCGTAGACATGAGCATAGTATAATTCTGACTTGAGCAGATCATCCGGCTGCTGATCGTCGGCGGGACGCATAAATAGATCTTGATACTTAATATTATGTTGTTTTAGCCAGTCAATCGTTAGATCGCGACAAACACTCGATCGACCAGAAAAGACGATAATTGGTGTATCCTGTCCCAATTTTGCGACTAATGTAGCGACGGCGGGATTGAGTGCATCTTCATTGACTCGATCCCAGGCAAAGGGATGACGGGTATTATTAATTGCTAAAGTGCCATCGATATCGACGATGTAGCAATTCGGTAATTGGTGGTCAATTTCGGGAGTTGGATCTGGTGTACTTAGATAATCATAATACATCTGCTCGATCGCTTGTTGTCCGACGGAATTAGGTCTGATCAGATCGCGACGAATACATTCGGCTAACGAGACATCAGTAAAATCTTGAATTACTAATTTGGCTTGATGCTGTTGGGCGAGTTCGGTGGCACGTCTAATGTGAACTGGATTGAGATTGGTATCAGACCAAATCACCGAATAGCCCAGGGTAAAATAGTGTACTGTCAATAAATCTCTAACTTGAATAACTCGTTTTTCCCGCTTATTGGTGCTGCCAAATTGCAGTCTGAGATCGTCTTTGCAGAGATTGGCAGTTTCAGGGTATTTTTGAATATATTCTTTTGCCCAGGTGGTTTTACCACTGGCGGGTAAGCCTTTGGTGAGAATTAATTTGAGTGCCATTTAGTTGAATCTATTGATGATTTAATTGTTGTTTACTCCCTCTGCGCTCTCTGCGCCTCTGCGGTTAAAAAGAAGGATCTGTAATAATAAGTAAGCAAGTAAAAATATTTATCAAATAGTAATAGGCTTAAACCTTGACTGTGGGCAGTGCCCACCCTACATAATATTTTATATTTAATTGTGTCTGACCACTTAGTTTAATTTACTATTCACTATTTGTTCACTGAAATCATCAGATGAATTTGCGCCATGCACTAGCATTAATAATGTACCCATTTGTTCTTGTCCGTCGATCGCCAGATCGCTATTACACAAGTACAACCCGTCGGATACCCGATGGAGCAAATCTCGTAAAATTCGGGCTAGCCGCTGTTCGTCGGTAGCTTGGGTATCAGCTTCTGTCCAGGGTTTGGCGATAGTTCGATCGGCAGAAATCCGCGATTGAAGTAATAGATTAGCACCATAGAGGGTCGCAGCTCCACCCTCTGCCCAGAGGGCTGATCCAACATCTAGCCAAAAATGATAGGGATGAGATCGCTTGCTGGCACGATATTGGAAGATATTGGAGAGAGTGACAGCTTGCTGGTGGGGCTGGAGTTGGGCGACGGGATAAGGATTTGCGCTGATTGTACCTTGGCGGAGCAGGAGGATGAATTGAGCGGTGATTTGATGGGCTGAATCGAGGTATTCAGCGGGGCTGTGAGTGCGTTCGGCGACGAGCCAATAGTGTTGGGCTGTTTCCATCAGTTCTCGCAGGGCAGAAAGCCTATCAAAGGGCAGATAACTACCCTGTTGGAAGAAATAGTCGATCCCATCTGTGAGTAAGTTTAGGGGCGATGGTTGATCCTCCCTAATTCGTGATAGCCAAGCGAGAATCCGATCGTAAGCCTGGGTAACAGTGGCACCGAGGCGATCCCAACGGGGGAAGTTTGAATAGGGTAATAGGCGCGGCTGGGATAGGGATGGGGCATAACAATAGTCGGCAAGTAAGCCCGCTCGGACTGGATCGATTGATGTCAGCATTGGATTTTCGCAGGGATAAATCGGGCTGAGGGTGACGAGTAAGTCGGCAATTTCATCGCGGCTAGTAAGCTGCCCTAAATTGGGATAAGTGAGTGCCATCAGGCTGAGAAGAGCGCGAACACCTGGATCGCTATTCAGCGGTAGTTGAGCATTGAGAGAAGCAATCGGAATTTGATGTTGGGCGAAAATATTGGTAATAGTCGATCGAGCAATGGCATCCAATCCAGGGGCAATGATCGCAATATCTCTAGGTGCGACTTTGCCTGTGGTAATTAAGTCGATCGCTTTCAGGGCTGTTTGTTTGAGCATTTCGCCACGGGTTCGAGTTTCGATCGATCTCACTCCTTCAGGCAGAACTGGCGGCAGCCCTGGATTGAGCATCGCGCGGACGATTTGATCGACGCTGGCAGTGGTACTGGATTTACCCTTAAATAATGGCGTGGCGATCGAATCCAAGTATACCAAGGCACGAGGATCGGTATTTAGATCGATACATCTGGCTTTTAAACCCAGTAAATACTCAGGATCGGCACTCAAACCTAGGCGCACCATCCCATCGTGATTGAAAGTGAAAGCACACCAAACATCCGCATCAATTAAAACATCACAAATCTGTCGCCCAATCGCTGGATAATCATCAACATCGTCAGCAAGTAGGGTCCAATATCGATCTCGTAACTGGCGTTGATATTCAGGATCGGGTAATAAATGCCGCCAGTACAGCTCCGTCATAATCCCATAAGTCAGTAATCCTCGATCGAGACACCAATCTCGCCACTCGGCTGCTAATGACTCCACGCAACTATAAATATCACTCCCCTCCCCAGATCCAAACCCTTGGAGGAGAATTTCCGGTAGAGACTCTAACGGCGTGCAACCATAAGCCGCCAATTGGAGCAAATCCAAAATCCGCCGCACAAATCGATATTCAGACGGCGCGATTTCTCGCCAATTAACCCGTGACAGAGCAGATTTCCACAATTTTGTCGCCAATTCCTGTTCCGTCTCAGGGCGCAATCTCAGCGGAAAATGAGCGGGTAAGTTTAATTTCTGAATCAGAAGAGGATAAAATAACAACACCTCTTCTTGAATAAAACCGATCGTCGTCTTCGCCAAAATTGGATACTTGCCATGAGTCTTGGCACTCAACCTGTCGCCCAAGTCTCGCTTACTATCATCATTACCCGCTAATACTAAGATCTTGGCATTCTGACGTGAATGTTCGCCGAGTACAGCTCGATCGTCCAACCACTGCCAAAATTGAGCAACTAGCGCGTCCGTCTTGCCGCTCCGCGTCCCCCCCTCAATCCAAATTGCTCTACTCAAAACCCTTTTAGCTCTCCCACTATTGATCTAACTACTATTCACCATCCACCATTCACTATGGAAAGTAAACTTGGTCAATTTTGGCGCAAAGCAAATCAGTGGTTTTATCGTACAGCCGATCGAGCATTGGATGAAGCCTATAAAGCCGCATTGAAGATTAAAGCGATCGAAGACGAACATTTTGGTGGTGAACAGATCATCATCTCTGCTGAATATCCTAACAATCAAGTCGCCACTTATTTTCAGAACGATCTCAAGAAGTATCTGAATATTGCGCGGATCCGCCTCGCTGAATTTCAAACTAGCCGCACCGTCACTGGCAACAACTATCCCCAGCCACTTGATACGCAACAATTTGAGGGTAGGGGTTTTAATGATATCAATTCATATACTCAAGATATCGAATATGAAGCGCGAATATTAGAGAAACTCAGCTTTGTCGATGAGCTGCTCACCCGCTATGCCAATAATACCCCACAGCCAGAAGATTTCACGCCTCAAAGATCGATTTTCGGAGAACAAGCGAATCTGATCCCATCAGCTAACAAACGCGGCTCACTGACCAAATCTAGCCCAGACGCTCGATCTGCCAACAGCCAGCCGCCAGCCCAGATCGATAACTCCATCGCTCCGCCAGCAGGCAATCGCCGCCAATCTAATAGTATGCCAAATCAATTCGAGCGTTCCACTGAAAACGTAAACAATAACAAAAAAGCCCTAATCGATATCTCCCTGATCAATACATTTCGGCGCATCCAGCAAGATCTCAACCCAAATGCTGACGCTCAAGTCCTCGAAAACTATCGCTTCAACCAAAGCAAGACTAGAGCATCACTAAAGTTCGTGCTGATCATGATTTTAGTCCCCTTACTCGTGCAATACATCTCCAAAATAGTTGTCGTCGGGCCAGCGATCGATCTATACCGTAGCTACCGCCATGCCGATGTCTTCCTCAACGTCAACCTCGAAGAAGAAGCCTTCAAGGAAATGGAGATGTTTGAAAAGAAACTCAATTTTCAACATATAGTGGGATTGGCACCCAAGCTCACAACTGAGCAGATGGAAGCGAAAATCACCGAAAAAGCCGAAGAAATCAAAGTCTCTTTCTATCGGAAAAGTGCCGAAGCCGTCAAAAACTGGTTTGCCGATATCCTCGCCGTCATTACCTTTGCCTGGTTAATTACCCACAGCAAACAACAAATCGCCATTCTCAAATCCTTTATCGACGATCTGATCTATGGACTCAGCGACAGTGCCAAAGCCTTTATCATCATCCTGCTTACCGACACCTTCGTCGGCTTCCACTCCCCCCACGGCTGGGAAGTGATCCTCGCAGGCACCGCCAGCCACCTCGGTATCCCCGAAAACCGCGAGTTCAACTCCCTGTTCATCGCCACCATCCCTGTCCTTATGGATACGATCTTCAAATACTGGATCTTCCGCTACCTCACCGGACAATCCCCATCCGCCGCCGCTACATACAAGTCGATGAATGAGTAGTCGAGTTAAATACAAGTAGCCCCCGCACGAAAATTCCCTCTAGAAGGGGGTTTTGGTCGTGATACCCGTACTATTTAAAAGATCTGTCAAAAATAGTTTGCAGAGGGTGATAGGTAAATTGAAAGATGTGGGTAAGCTGAGGACACGAAGCAAACGAAACACCCCAACCCAACAAACAATACTTAAAATGAGAACTGAACTAAAAGCTAAATTCATCCAACACCTCAGCAACAAGAAAGGCGAAAAAGGATTCACATTAGTAGAACTCCTAGTTGTAATTATTATCATCGGCATTCTCGCTGCGATCGCATTACCTAACTTCCTCAACCAAGGTGCTAAAGCCAAGCAGACTGAAGCCAGACAAAACATCGGAATGGCTAACCGTGTTCAAACCGTTTTCCGCTCTGAAAATAATACATTTGCTACCACTTTCGATGCACTGGCAATGGGTACTCTCAGTGGTACTAGCACGACAGCTTCGACTTCTAACTACAGTTATACTTTAGCTGGTGCTCCTGAAAGTTCTAGTCTCATTGCTAGAGCAAATGATGCAGCTCTCAAAGGCTATATTGGTGGTGCGTCTCGCTTTACCAACAGTCAAAGTAACAGCGTAATTTCTGCTGTTGCCTGTGAGGCCACCGCTCCTGGCACAACTGCTCCGACAGTGGCGACTAATCTTACTACTAGTGCTACTACTGCGCCTATTTGTGCTGGTAGTTTCGTCAGATTAGGTAGCTAATCATATTGAATCATCGATGTCAAAACCGATTTTTTATGACAAACAAAGACCCAAAATTTTGTATAAAAGGTGGAGCTTTATTTGTCATATACTTAGGATTAGCTCAATGACAATAGATCTTAAACATCTTAATAGAATAAGGATAATAATCAAATATAATGCTAATTTAATTAGGAAGACTAATCATGAGAACTGTGCAACAAACTAGGTTGATTCAGTATGTTAATTCCAAACAAATAGAAAAAGGTTTTACCCTTGTAGAACTATTAGTTGTGATTATTATCATCGGGATTTTGGCCGCAATTGCTCTGCCAAATTTCTTGAATCAAACTGCTAAAGCTAAGCAGACTGAAGCCAAGCAAAATATCGGTATGGCTAACCGGGTTCAAAGTATTTATCGCTCGCAGAACGCTGAGTTTGCTAATTCTTTCGATCTCATCGCAATGGGTACGCTAACTGGGGGTGCTTCTGCCACTACCAGCAACTATACTTACACCCTAGATGCAACGAATGACAGTGCTAGTCTCCTAGCCCAATCAAGCAATTCAACCCTCAAGGGATATAGTGGTGGCGTTAGCCGTTATACAAATTCTGCCACACAAAGTGTCATTGCGAGTACTTTGTGTGAGGCTGTTGCGGCAGGAGTGGGCACACCGACCACTCCTGGTACGAGTCCAAATGCAGCCCCTACTTGTACGGCTCCATATATTAAAATCTAATTATAGAACAGCTTTGGTGACTATATTTACCCCTGATAATTTGATTATCCAATGATCAAGTTAGTGAATTTACCGACTATATCAATTTACTAATAGGATTTGTCAGTGTTTACCCTGATTTGAAAGTGATTATTTTTATATATGCTAAGGTGTCATCTACCAAATTGGCTAATATTCACTTATGCTGACAGCTCCAGATCTTCGTGTTTTGCTTTCGATCAGCCATCCACTTCAGTCGAGTGATTTTTATGAAACAGCGATCTCGGTAGATGAAACAGTAGTAAGTAACTATTGGTATTTAGGCTTGAGTTATTTGCTCGCAGACAGAGAAGAAGATGCACAAGCAGCTTGGTTTGTACCATTATCGACAGCTACTGAAGTAGAAATAGAAGTTTATACCAATGAGCTGATAATAATTTTAGAGCAGGAAGTCCAAGCTCGATCTCCGGTACAAGATCTGGAAGCTAGCTGGTTGATTCGGCAACATATCTGGACAATCAAGCCAGACTATACCGATAATATATTGGAACTAATCGTCTTAGCAAACTCCCTTGATCGATTGACAATAGAATATCTGCTTGAATGGCAGATAGATAAATTGCTAG
>CASBPY010000187.1 GCA_949127675.1 Synechococcales cyanobacterium PMM_0072 | reverse complement strand
CATTCAAACAATAGCTGGCTGACTTTTGCCTACATCATGCCCCAGTACTCTGGCTTGACGGAATCTTCGATCGCTACCAACCAGGCAGCATGGTCAAATCCCGCCGCAACCCGCCAAATTTGCACCTTAGCCGACTGTTTTTCGACACCACTACTAACAATCCAGCGATAGCTCCAATAACTCAGAGCCACCCACCGCAAATAGCGACGTTTCAGCCAGCGCAGCGGGTTCTGTTTAAAAGATTTTAATTCTCCGAGCATTGGGGATTTTTGATAGAACTTTTAACATATCTACACAATTATGACAAAGTTTTGAAACTACCGCCGCTATTTGCTCAATTTTTCTTGCCAAACTTCCGTTGTAGATCCGCAAGTGTTGCTGGTTGATTTGATTCTGGTGCTGATTGGGTTTTCGGCGATATTTGAGCAGGTTTAGCTGATGATGGTTGAGGCTTATTATTGCGGGATACTGGCTGCTGTGCTGGACGATTGCCAGTGGGCGTAGTGATACCAGTTTTCATCGACAAACTCACTCGTTTGAGTTGGACATTGACTTCTAACACTTTTACTTTGACTACCTGTCCGACTTTCACCACCTGATTCGGATCGCTGACAAAATTATCTGATAATTGGGAGACATGTACCAATCCATCCTGATGTACGCCGACATCTACAAAAGCTCCAAAGTTGGCTACGTTGGTTACAGTACCTTCCAATTCCATTCCAACGACTAAATCCTTAATATCTTCAATTCCTGCCTTGAAGGTGGCATATTTGAACTCTGCACGGGGATCTCGTCCAGGTTTTTCCAGTTCGTTGATTATATCGCGGAGGGTGGGTTCGCCAACTGTATCGGTGATGTATTTCGTGAGATCTACCTGTTTAAGTGCTGTACCTAATTTGGTTGGCTCAGTCAGCGGGATATTGACATCTTTGGCGATTGTCGCCAGAATTGAATAACTTTCAGGATGAACGGCGGTATTATCGAGAGGATTCTCACCATCTCGGATACGGAGGAATCCAGCAGCTTGCTCATAAGCTTTTGGCCCTAATTTGGCTACTTTGAGCAGTTGTTTACGATTCTTAAAAGCTCCGTGTTCATTCCGATAAGCGATGATATTATTCGCAACTACCGGACTTAAACCAGATACAAATGTGAGCAATTCTTTAGACGCAGTATTGAGATCGACACCGACAAAATTCACACAACTTTCGACGGTATCATCGAGCTTTTTACGCAATAACTTTTGATCGACATCATGCTGATACTGTCCGACTCCAATTGATTTAGGATCGATTTTGACTAGTTCTGCTAGCGGATCTTGTAAACGTCGCCCGATACTAATTGCCCCGCGAACAGTAATGTCTAAGTCGGGAAATTCCGAGATCGCTACATTACTCGCTGAATAAATCGATGCTCCCGATTCATTTACCATCACCTTAATCGGTTTGGGTTCAATATCTGCCAAAAGTTCGATTACGAATTGGTCAGTTTCCCGCCCAGCAGTACCATTCCCGATCGCGATTAATTCGATGCTATACTTTTTGATAAATTGCTTAACTGTATTCGCCGCTTGTTGACGTTGATTTGCTGCTTGATGAGGAAAGACTGCTTCATAAGCGAGGTACTTACCCGTCTCTGATAGTACCGCAACCTTGCACCCACTGCGGAAGCCAGGATCGATCGCTAGTGTCGGTTTCATCCCTGCTGGCGCAGATAGTAATAGTTCGCGTAAGTTAATTTCAAAGTTAGAAATTGAACCGATATCTGCTTGCAACTTGCATTCTGCACGTACCTCATTTACCAGAGATGTTTTCATCAAGCGATTAAACGTATCCTTGAGCATTCCCTGATAAAATGCTCGGATTGCAGGTAGTTTAGTTTTGATCTCTTGTCTAGCTAAATACTCACAAACATCCTCTTCATCAAATTCTAATTCCAGCTTGATCACTTTCTCAGATTCGCCTCTAAATAATGCCAGTAAGTTGTGGGGTGCAACTTTACTAATCGCTATGGCATATTTCCGATACATCTCATACTTAGTCGAACCTTCTGCCACATCATCTTTGATGCTCGAAACAAATCCACCTTCGGACTGAATATATTCGCGAATATAAGCGCGTAAATTAGCTTTGTCGGCGATCGATTCAGCAATAATATCTGAAGCACCAGCTAAAGCTTCTGCAGCTGTCTTAACACCTTTTTCTTCGTTAATATACTTAGCTGCTTCCGTCTCTAATTCCACAGGTTGAGCAGTTGGTGAGTTAAGTGAACGAATTAACTCAGCCAGCGGTTCCAATCCTTTCTCCTTCGCAATCGTCGCTCTTGTCCGTCGTTTTGGTTTGTAGGGTAAGTAGAGATCTTCTAATTCAGTCTTAAGTAAGCAATTCTCAATTTTGGCGCGTAATTCTGGAGTTAATTTGGCTTGAGACTCGATCGAACTAAGAATAGTCTCTTTTCGTGCTGTTAATTCTGTTAAATATGTAAATCTTTCTTCCAGTTCCCGCAACACGATTTCATTCATCTCATCGGTGCGCTCTTTCCGATACCTAGCGATAAACGGAATTGTTGCTCCCTCAACGAATAAATCTAGAACATTTTGGACGATATTTGGATTTAAGTCTAGTTCAGTCGCAATCTGAGCGCGGATATCTAACATAACTAATATGTATTTATTAAATTGTGAATTGTTGCTTTAAGTCTTTGTTTCAGGCATTTATATTAAAGCCTTATTCTATATTAATTTCTCGACCATCTAGATCGCGATCCTGGATAATTGATGTCAATCCTGCAATCTTGACAGGTGATCTATCTTTGAATTCAACTACCAAAGATAATTCTCCACCCATTGCTGCGATATAACTTTGTAAAGTTGAAACTAACAAATCGGCGCGACGTTCAAGTCGTGAGACATTTTCTTGCCGCATATTTAGTAACTCACCCATGCGAATTTGGGTGAATTCTCTAGCTTTTCGCAAGTCCTGTAATGTCATTTCTTCAGAAATTAATTTATTTGCTCTTGCTTTAATTATTGCTTGTCGATCGGCTGGTAAACTAGCAATTATATCATTAACATTCCTTGTCATTTTTCCTCTATCTCCAGTCTGCCTCTATTTGGAGCAATTATTTTAGTAGTTATTGCTGTTATTTATAATAATTTGGCAAATGAGGGTAAATACCCAAAATACTGGTAGATAACATTTTATCGAAAGTCTAGTGCGGAAGCAATGGGAGCAATCTAGGTGAGCAATTGAATTAAACAGTGGAGAACAAGGAGTATTATTCGCGGCTTTGAGTTATGACTACAAGCTAAATATCTGATTAGCTGTCACTTTCAATTCTGGAAAAATAGCAGATCGTAGTATATCCCCAGCTCTAAAAAGTTGAACATCATATTCACCGTCAACTAACTGACAAATAGAAATAGTCGGCTGTTTAGGATTGCCAATAAATCTCCGTCCACCTAAGCCGAGGTAATCCACAATCCAATATTCGGCAATACCTAACTCTTGATAGGCTGAGAATTTATTCCAGTAATCATCCTGCCAATTAGTAGATACAATTTCGATCACCAGTGGTATCGTATTACCTAATGTGATAATTGATTCCTGTTCCCATCTCGATTCATCTTTGAGAGATTGTTCATTGGCAATGGTAACATCTGGCTCAAAACCCGACTGACTATCAACAGATTTGACAATAAAATCGGTTGGAATAAAATATGGTAATTCAAGTCGGCGAATTTCTATTCCTAGCTCAATAGTTATGAAGGAAGCAATTTGAGAATGTTTCCCTCTAGGTTTTGGCATCTCTATAACTTCTCCCTCATGTAACTCATAACGATATGCTGATTTTTCTGGTATTTCAGCAACAAATTCATCAAAACTAGTGGTCTGTACTGCTAGTTGGATCATGGTGATGAGTTAAACGTATTTATTAAACAGAGATGGTAGATTGGGTTGAGGCATAAAACCCAACATTTCTAAGCTATTGGTGGGATAGTTGGTTGTTCTCTTAAGGGAGAGGCTCTGCCAACGCTATTGCTCCACCCAACCTACGAATTTCTATCCGACTTTACTCAAGATCTGAGCAACAACAGTCATACTTTCCTCGTATAGTAAATCCCGACTCCAGCGTTGGAGATACTCGGCGAGTAAATCCTCAGCATTGCGCTCCGCAAGCGAACTAACTTCCTCTACCCGTGCTGTTTGAGTACCGCCTTTGGTTTCCATTTGCATACATCCAGCTACTTCTGAACAGAGAACGGTGCTACAGTTGGCTTTGGGATTGGTAGAGGTGAGACGGACACCCATGATATCGCCAGGGATTTCACCCGTATCAGCCGTTGGCATTCCCGCGAGTTCGGTATGAATTTTGCGTCCGTCGGGAGCGACAAAATCAATTTCGCGGAGGTCATAATCGCCACCAGAATGGTTATAACTAGTGGGTTGCCATTTGAGACGGCTGGAGAGCCAACCGAGGAACATGAGGGCTTGAGCGGGATTGCCTAGCTCATAATTGATATCCACTCGATCGATCTCGGTGATATCCTTACGTCTAGCTGGCGGATCGAAGGCTTCGGCGGTGAGTTCTTGCCATCCGCCGATTCTGCGCCAGTTGAGATCGATCACGGGTATCCCCTCGGCGAGGATTGTACATAGCTGCCCCAAATCGGCTTCGCTAGTGGTAAATTCAGCGGAGTCGAAAATGACGGAATGGGCTTGGTGGGCTAACTGTTTAAATAGAGGTTTCGTTGGTGCGGGGGTATCTTTCCACCACAAAAAGCGCGGTAAGTCGGACACCGCGAGGTTGGCGATGCTCTCCCCATTGCGCTCCAATGCTTCGGGAGTGCCCCGCAAAGTAATGT
>CASBPY010000186.1 GCA_949127675.1 Synechococcales cyanobacterium PMM_0072 | reverse complement strand
TCAATAACAGAGCCTCAAACTAGGTGATCGCATCAGTTGTTGCAAACGAGAAATCATTTTCAAGAATTTGGTGAAATGAAAGTCTCTCTGAGTATAGCTTCTAGCACCTGAATCCTTACAACAGAACTTCCGTGTGTAGTAATCCATTCAAAGAAGAACCTTGTGGAGTTGGCGAAGCGACGAATCAGAGATGAGATGAATGGACAAGGTTGTTTGGGAGGAGGCGATTCTTACGAACAGATAGTTTCCTCCTTCGTTGCCAACGGAAACCGCATCAACGATTATGATGTGAAGTCAGCGAGTCCATCCCGATTTGCACCACCATTGTCCTTACTAAAGCAAATTTATGGTGAAACTACAATGGGATGGACTGGATGGGTTTTTGAGATGTCAGACAAGAGGATGTACTCTTATGGTTCTAGTTTCTCGATCGATTTTTTGCAACTACCGGATGGTTATTTCTTTTCTGACGTTATAAAGGTTCATAACCATAGCTATATTGGAAAACAAGGGAAATTAGTTTCATTGAAAGAAGGTGGATTGATTCCTGATGAGTATAAAGATGTACTTCTATTTCGTGAGAGAGTTTACTTTAACTGTGCCATTGATGATATCTAACTACTCTCAACTGCATCGAAATTTTGAAGCTAATCGATCGACTATTTGGTGCATTACGCTGGCATGACAACACACACTACCTTGTGGATGGGGTTTGGTAGAGTTTATGATGTGCGATTCAGTAAAGCTAATGATACGCGATCGACCATTATTGACGAGAGGTAAAGGTTCGATCGTGTTAAATTGTAGGGTGTGTTACTGCGGAGCATAACGCACCTATCCCCATTCGATCGATGATTCATGATGGTACGTTACCCTGCGGGATAACATACCCTACGGGGCATAATGCAACTATACGCGCGAAGTACAATACATCCATTCGATCGATTTAATTACAGACAGCGATTAGAATGTAAAAATATGCTTGAGTCGATCGATTAGTTATGGAAGTAAATCCTCGCGAACTTATCATTTATGAAACAGAACAAGGAGAAGCTTCGTTCTCAGAATGGCTAGACTCACTACGAGATCGATCGGCTAGAGCAAGAATTAGGAAAAGGCTAGATCGAGTCGAACTAGGAAACCTCGGTGACTACAAAGCTGTTGGGGAAGGAGTCTATGAGCTGAGAATTGATTATGGGCCTGGTTATCGGATATACTATGGGAATATAGATCAGACAATTATTCTGCTTCTATGTGGTGGCGATAAAGACACACAAGAAAAAGATGTCGATCGATCTAAACAATTCTGGAATGACTTTAAGAAACGTCAAGATGCCAACGAGTAGAAGCTATCATTCATATTTGATTGAGTCTTTACAAGATTCTCAAGAGGCCGCAGCTTATTTAGATGCTGTACTTGAAGAGTGTAATTATGATGAATTTTGTTTGGCATTGAAAAATGTAGCAGAAGCTAAGTTAGCAACATTAGACAATTCACAGTCAAATGTCGATTGTGAAAATATCCAACAACTATTATCCTCGCAAGCCAATTTAGACTTAGTATCTTCATTCCAAGCACTAAACAATCTGGGTTTTAAGCTTTCAGTTATCCCGACTTAATCTATAGAATTACTCTTGACTCGATCAAAATTTGTTAAGCTGGGAAAATATTAAAAGCTAAATCTTTCTAGCCATGAGTATCAGCCTAAATACCGAGCAAGAAAAGATCGTTGCGGATCTCATCGCCACAGGCGGATTTCAAACTGCTGATGAAGTATTGCAAACAGCATTACAGCTATTGGAAAGAGAACGGGAGTCATATCGATCGTGGGTAGCGACAACCCGCGAACAGGTAAGAGAAGGAATCGAATCACTCGACTCGGCAAAGCCGACGCTATGCGAACGAGGTGAAGGTATTGATGGTGAAACAGTAGTAAGCGAACTATTGACGAAATTACATCGATCTAAGAGGTTCGATCGATAGTAATAAATTCGTAGGGTGGATTACTGCGGAATATAGCGCACCCTACAGATCATGTTAATTACATTGCTTGATGCTGGCTAATACCACCATGATCTCATCTAAAACCTTGACCATTTGGGACGTAGATTGATCGTGTTGATTGAGAATCACACTAAATACTAATGGCGAGTATCTGGGTGGATTGATATAACCAGAAAGACTCACAACACCGCTCATGCTACCAGTTTTAGCACTCACAATTCCTTGCGCCAATGTTCCTTTCATTCGATTTCTGAGACTACCACTGATGCCCGAAACTGGAAGAGAATCACGATAAACTTTTGCGGTTGGTGATGTTGCCATTGCCGATAGTAGACGCACAAAAGCACTCGGCGCAGCCAAATTATGTCTGGACAAACCAGAGCCATCACTTAGTCGATAAGACTGAGGATCTACACCCATTTCGGTGAGATTTTTTTTGACTAGATTGATGCCGAGATTGATAGTATCTTCATTACTAGTTGCATGTTCGGGATGAGTCCGTCCGATTGATTTTAGTAATACTTCGGCATAGACATTATTACTCTTTTGATTGGTTTCACTGATTAATTCACTAATTGGAGGTGAGTCGATCGCTGCCAATTCAGGAAGGTTAAGTGTATTCTGCTTAGTGACGATGTTGGTAGTACCAACAGTGAGATTTGATTTGACTAAACTTTGGCGAAATGCGCTGATAAATGATTCTGTCGGATTCAAGACTGGGAGATCAATCTGGTTCGGGGGTTGATTTTGGACTAGTTTTCCGGTCAATCTGATCATCGGTTTACCAAATATGGCGATAGCACTGACACTACTATTTTGACCAGCCGGAATCGTCGTGATTTGATTATCTACTTGCCAATTATTTAAGCTGGGATTTTTCCAGCTATATTGTAATGGTAGTCCAATTTGCGGTGTACTAATTATGAGTGGATTAGAGTTTTGATTGAGGATTAAGCTATTAATTGCTGGAGCATAATCGGTGGATAGATCGCCCCATTCCCAGTCAGGATTAATCGGTTCGCCCCGAAAATAACTATCGTCGAAACTAATCTGACCAATTTTTTTTTCGCCACGCTGTTTAAGTTGTTGAGCGATCGATTCTAGTCCGGCTAGTTTTAAACTAGGATCGCCCCTACCTACGACTAATAAATTTGAGGTGTTACTGCCTGTGCGGGGCAGTTGATAAACCGAGGTGCGTAATCTAGTTGCTGCCCCTAGTTGGCGCAGCGCGACTGCGGTTGTGATTAATTTGACATTAGATGCGGGAATAAATAATTGATCGCCATCTCTGTTATAAATTTGATTGGGGCTACCCAGGGACTGAACCACGATTCCCCACCGATAGCGACGCAATTCGGGTCGATCGATAATATTATTAATGGCGGTAGTGAGCTGATTCGCACAAATCTCTGGTAATGGGGGTGGTGGTGGTGGCGGCGCGATAAATGTTGGTGGTGGTGAAATTACTGCTGGCTGCTGTGCTGGCTGCTGTGCTTGAGCTGGATTTAGGATTGATATCTGTACCAATAACCATCCCACTGTCGCCACAATCCGTTGCGGCTTATGAATTAACTGCTGCATACTGTAGACTATTACCCAATTCTTAATTCCTAGTCTACATGCTGATTTAACTTTTTTTGTAGTTGAGCATTAAATCAGTACAAACGTTTTATGATAGTAGAAGAATTACCAATCTCAGTCTGCCTAGAGACTAAAGTCTCCGCTTATGATACAAAGTCCGCCTACG
>CASBPY010000185.1 GCA_949127675.1 Synechococcales cyanobacterium PMM_0072 | reverse complement strand
GCTCTGGGGTATTTATTTGGGCTGGGCTAGTATCGCTGTTTATACTCATCTCTTTGTTAAACCAGATTTTTGCTCTTTTGGCAACCCCCTTACTTACCAGCGGTTATTGAGACGTTACAAATATTCCAACTGGCAATACTTAATAAAAATGCCGAAATCCAACTAATTTGAACCGATTTATTAATCCGATTGAGCATAATTTTAACTTCCCGCTATCCGAAATCAAGTTTAGTTATTCATCTATTCATCACTACGATTGGTTGAATTTATTTATGCAAATTAACTATTAACTGCGGCACCGCTGGCTAAATTCATTGGCTGTTAACGGTTGTGGAATTTGTTGTGTCAGCAGATCAATCAATTCGGCTGGCGTGAGATTGGGATATTTAGTCAAAGTTTTGTTGACGAGGATTGTAGCGATCGGTCCAATATAGTTGGTCAATTCTTGGGTACATTTTGTAATGAATGTTGCGGTCAAATTAGTTTCGATCAAACAATGATCGATAATTTCAGGCTGTTGTTTGGTTGCTGTGTGAATGATCGTTGGTGGCGCACTCACCTTAGTGATTGGACAATTGAGAGTGGCTTTAGCAAACTGTTCCAAATCAGCTAAAACTGCCGCCGCAGATTGGTAGCGGTTCGCTGGAGCAGTTGCCAACATTCGATCGAGGATCTGTCCCAGCTCGGTGCTGACTGATGCTTTCGATCGCCACTGATCTTTTACAGATGCCTGACTATTGAGCGTTTGAGGATCGATACCAGTTAACATGACTACTGCTGTCACTGCCAAGGAATACAGATCGCTACTCGGAAAACTTTGTCCCAGCCAGATTTGTTCGTAGGGTGCATAACCAACTTTTCCGACGATTGACTGTGGGGCAGCAGGTTCAGACTGATTCTGGCGTTGAATTAGATCGGATCTGCCAATCCCAAAGTCAATCAACATGGGTAGATTGCTATCCGTCTGGAGCATGATATTGTCTAGTGAAATATCCCGATGTACGATTTGTCGATCGTGGAGATAACCCAAAACAGGCAGTAAATCTTGCAACCATTTAATAATTTCTCGTTCGGAAAAAGTATCCCCAGCTTGTTGACGTTCGCGCAGTAAAGTCGCATAAGTCTGTCCCTTGATATATTCTTGGACGAGAAATAATTGCTGATTCTCTTCAAAGAAAGCAAAAAATTTGGGAATTTGGGGTCGATCGATTTGATGGAGAATTTTGGCTTCGCGCTCAAATAATTCACGAGACTTTTGTGATTCATAATCACCCCGCCCCTGGGGGAGAAATTCTTTGACCACACAGGGTTCATTGAAGCGATGCCGATCGAATGTCAGATAAGTTTTGCCAAATCCACCTTGTCCAAGTACTTGTTGCAATTCATATCGATTTGCCAACAATCTCTTCCCACCGCTAGTTGCTGGGGGCGTAGGCAGCTCTCGATCGAGATGTGTACCATCCCGATCAATATACAATTTCATCGGTACTAGTTCGGTTTTGCCATTAGCCGTAACTTTGGCATAAACAATTTGTACAAAGGATTCATCAGTTCGACACTCAACCATTTTGCCCTCACCTGCTACGACTAAGATCGAGTAGCACCTCTATTGATTAGATACGGATGGTTTGGAAGTTTTATGCGGTCTCTATCCCCTATCCCCTATCCCCTATCTCCTATTCCCTATTCCCTACTTAAACAACCTCACAGGCTTCTGGGTCAACAGAGCCGCTGTCTGAGCTTGATCGGCAGGGAAAATCGATCGGACTCGATCAACTACCGCAATCATATACTTATAGTCAGCGACAGTACCAGTGGGAATAAAACCAGCTTCTTGGGACACAGTTGAAGGGCTATCTTTTAAGATTTGGCGAATCGATTCTTGCAGGTTCATCTCGATACTTGAACTAATCAGGATTGATCCGGTTGGGACTTTGTGGGGATCTGTGAACAAGATCCGAAATTCTGCCTGGGGAATTTCACTTTTGTAAGTATTGAATTCTGTCAGCGACAGTGCGCCCACATCTGCGCTACCTTGAGCGACAGCTTCTAAAATTGACTTCGGCGTGGGGGAAACGATCAGTTCAGCGAGAGTTAGACCATATAAATTGTAGATTGGGAGATAATATCCAGTTGCTGAACCTGGTTGACTGATCGCTAATTTCTTCCCTGTCAGGGATTTGAGATCTTGATAGGTACTATTCTTTTTGACTACCAAAATCGAACGTAAATTGTTAATACCTTCAAGCGGAAGTATGGGCGTATACTGATATTGTGAGATCGCAATTACAGCTAATCCTGGTGGTGCAAATATCAGCGACCATGCTTTAGCTCTAATCCGCTCTAGGGCCTTATTTTCATTGAAAGTTGGTTCGATCTGAACGAGGGTGTGAAGTTTTTGTTCCAAATACTGCTTAACACCATCATATTGCGTGCCTGGTTGCTTGCCAGATCCATAGCTGAGGGTGCCGATTGCCAACTGTTCTGGTTCGGCGGATCCACCTTCTCGCCCGCTGTTTGATGTTGACGAGCCACCAGCAAATCTTCTCCCGCCACAGCTTGATAAAAACAACGAGGCTAGAAATAACCGACGGGAAGTTGTCAAGTGCATATTTAGCAGCAATGATTTAGTTGCAAGATGAGGGAGATCTGGGTTAGGAATCATTCTAAAGTAGATTTTTGTCAATAAGTTTAGATTGAAAGAATAAATTACAATTTAGCCTGCCGACTATTCCTTAATTTATAATAAACTTGGTTTTTACCCATGCGCTCTCGTCAAAGTATGCTTGAAATATTTTCCACATTCTTATGTTTTGAAGACGATCTGGTCACAAGATGGATCGTTGATGGTAAGTTGCGGAGAAGTATCCAGACTTGTCTGGGATCGAGCCGTGAGGATGAAGCATCACCGAGATTCTGGGCATTATATTGGCATCAAACTTGGCAAGCAGAAGCTGTAACCGATCGATCCTCGCCACTGGGGAAGATCGCTACCAATCATTTGGCTGCTTATCTCCAAGAAGTTTGCTATTGGTCTGCTCAAAAAATAGCCACCGACTTATCTAAAAAACAATTGATTTCTGATTTTTTTCAGATTGCTATGATCAAGCTCGATCGAGTGATCAAGGGCTTCAAAGCTGATCGCGGCACCGAATTAAAAAGTTATGCTAGTCTAGCTTTTACTAATGCAATTAAAGATACCTTACGTCAGCGGCAAGAAGTCGAAATCTGTACTGATTGGGCATTGTTACATAAAGTCAGTCACAAACGCTCGATCGAATCGCTCCAACAATTAGGTCTTAATCCCGATACGATTGCTGCTTATATTTTGGCTTGGGAATGTTTTAAAACTATTTACGCACCGACTGGACAGGGATCGCGGAAACTCGACAAACCAGATCTGGCAGCATTAAATGCGATTGCTGATTTGTTCAATCGAGAGCTTGGTAATCTGAGCAACGCGCCCGCCCGCTGCGATGGTGAAACAATTTTTCAGTGGCTCACGACTTTGGGTGCGGCGGTACGATCCTTTCTCTATCCCACGATTGTCTCTGCGTCCCAACCCAAATCTGCCAGCGATAGTAGTGAGTTTTTGGATGACTTTGACTTCACAGTCCAAGAGTCGCTCTTGACTCAGACAATCGAGCAAGAAGATGAGATCGATCGAGACAGCCAACGATCTCAATTGCAAAAAATCTTACTCCGCGCTTTGGTCAAATTCAATGTTGAGTCCCAACGACTATTGCAAATGTACTATGGTCAAGGCTTGACTCAAAAAGAAATTGCCAGTCAATTAGCAACTAAACAATATACTGTATCCCGTCGCCTGACTAGTGTGCGGGAGGCACTACTCACAGCTTTATGTACTTGGAGCCAAACAACATTGCATAAAACTCTAGATCCAAACGTAATGAATGATCTGAGTGTAACGATCGAGGAGTGGTTGATGGGACATTATAGTCACCCAGATCTACACACCGAAACATCAAAGAGGTAATTGTCATGAACACCCCGTCTGGATTATCAATGTTTGCAATCCCGCAATTACATCTACAACTTGCTGACAACTTCCAATCCCAATTTTGGCAACAGGCTGAGTCTGCATACTCTCACCCAGGCAGTCGGTGGCAAGCAGCACTCAATCAAGCTTGCTTGGAGGGCTTTTTGGCGTGGATCCAAGTAGAACGAGCTGCTAACGCTCAGGCATGGGTCAAAGCAGCCAGCCGTCCCAGCTTTTGGGAAATTGTCAATGGTGCGGCAATCAACTTCGATGGTGGTCGAGTGATCCTGATTCCGACTCCAGCAATCGATTTTGCTGAATTGCGGGTGCCCCAAGAATGGATCGATCTCCCCTCCTGGGCTGGTGACTATTACCTCTCCATCTATGTCAACTTAGACGACGGAGAAATTCAGGTACTGGGCTATACCACGCACCATCAGTTAAAACAGCAAGGGCACTACAATTCAAGCGATCGAACTTATAGTTGTGATAGTGATGACCTTAATTCCGATTTGAATGTGCTCTGGTTATCGCGACAACTCTGTCCCACCGAAATTCTCCGTGCAGAGATCGATCCCTTGCCCCAGATTCCCCTGGAGCAAGCCGAAAACCTGATTACTCGATTAGGTAATGCCACTCAACTAAGACCACGTTTAGCTGTCCCCTTTCTGCTCTGGGGCGCGTTAATTGAACACAGTGGCTGGAGACAGCAGTTGTATCGCCATCGTGTTGGTTTACCCGAACAATGGTCAATGTCCAAGTGGTTTCAGGCGGGGATCTCCACTCTCGGTCAACAATTGGGTTGGGAAATGATCGCAATGGAACCTGCTGTGGTTTTAGCCCGTGGCGAACAGAACACCACAACCAAAATCCTGCTCCGTCAACTCACAATTGCCGGACAACCTTACGAGTTGCGCGTCCTACCCAAAGGTGATGATTTATGGCGATTTGAGTTGCACAGCACTAGTACCAACAATATTCCCTGTGGTGTCAAGCTGCGACTATTAACTGAAGATTTATTACCTTTTGCTAATCATGAAGATATCGCCCTGACAGCCACCGACAGGCTGTTTCTAGAGGTTCAGGTCAGTCCTGGGGATGGACTAGTCTGGGAAACAGAGCCTCAACCAGATCTGTTTGATCGTGAAATCCTGCGGTTCTAACTATTTCTTTGCTAGTAGTAGATGGCTTAAATTTACCTAGTATCGATTGAGAAGTAGTGAATAGTGGATAGTGAACATCTACGTTCCTAACATTTGCAGTTGATATAAGCTGGCATACAAACCACCTTGTTGCAATAACTGATCGTGACTACCAGACTCAATTAATGAACCTTGTTTGAGTACAAAAATCCGATCGACATTACGGATTGTGGATAAACGGTGAGCAATAATAATCGCCGTCCGATCGACAATTAATCGATCGAGTGCATCTTGAACTAAGGCTTCTGTCCCCACATCTAAACTAGCAGTGGCTTCATCAAGAACTAAGACACGGGGATTGCGAATTACCGATCGCGCAAAGGCAATTAACTGCTTTTGTCCAGCGGATAAATTGGAACCCCGCTCGCGTAATTGAGTGTCATAACCTTGGGGCAATTCACTAATAAACCGATCGACATTAGTAGATTTGGCAGCATAAAGAATTTCAGCTTCGGTATACTTTTCGCCTAGAGTAATATTCTCACGCACATCCCCCGCAAATAGGAAACCATCTTGCAGAATCACACCCAAATAGCGACGGAGTTCGGCTTGGGCGATCTTTTTGATATCTACGCCATCCACGAGAATTCGACCTCTTGTCGGCTCATACAGACGACAGAGCAAGCGAATGATCGAACTTTTCCCCGCACCTGTGGGGCCGACTAAAGCAATCTTTTCGCCTGGTTTGATCGTGAAGTCCAAATCCCGAATCACATAATCATCATCTTTGTAGGCAAACCAGACATGCTCAAATCTAATTTCACCCTGAGCCGCGCCGTCAATGTGAGTTAGAGTTAAACTCTGAGTATCCTCAATATCTTTGATTTCGATCGGCTCATTGAGAATATCACTAATTCGTTCTACAGCAGTAAATCCCGATTGAATCGAAGTAAATTTTTCGGCGAATTGACGCAATGGTTCAAATAGTTTTTGAGCATACAAAATAAATGCAGCTAATGTCCCAAAATCTAAGGTTTTATCCAGTACCATCAATCCACCCCACCATAGTACTCCCGCGATCGCCACGAGGGAAATCCACTCTAGGGTTGCAGATACGGCGGAGTCGTGAAAGTTGGTTTTATCAATTTCTTTAATATATCGATCGCGAACTGTCCGAAATAGTTCGGCATTATATTTTTCACGTCTAAATAGTTGGACGACGCTAATTCCAACTACGTTTTCTTGCACCATTGAGTTGAGTGACGATAACTCTTCGCGACCGCGATAATTTGCCTTCCGATATTCTTGTTGAAAATAAATTACTAATGCTGCTACTGGAATCAACATCCCTAATAACATCAGCGCAATTTGCCACTGAAGTGTGAACATGTAATACATCATCACCAGGATCGAAAATAGATCGCTGATGATCCCAATTGCACCAGTTGTAAACACATCCCCTAAGGCTTCAACATCACTGGTTAAGCGAGTAATTAGCTTGCCCACAGGTGTCCGATCAAAGAACCTTACCGCCAAAGATGTGACTCGATCGAATAAATCATTCCGAATATCTGCGGTGATTTTTTGCCCAATCCGTTGGACGGTATAACCTTGAATTGCTGTCAAGATTAATCGAACGATCACCGTCACCATCAGGATTAAGGTTAGAGTATTTAATCCATCCAACATGGATAAACCACTCACAAAATCCCAGGTTTTCTCACCTCTAATTTTAGAAATTGCCTGCCCGATAATTAAAGGTTGGATTGCATTGGAAATTGCTAACGGGATCAGTAATCCAAATGAGAGGGTAAATAACTTTCCACTCCGCCGTGCGTAAGGAACTAATCTCAATAATAATCGCCAATCATTATCTGGAAGTGCTGGAGATGCTAGATTTTGAGGACGAGATTTTGTAGCAGTCATGTAAGACGAAATAGAAATACTGAACTAATTGTTGTTTGCGACACCAATTACGTGTGATAGCTCTAGGATAACAGGTTTAATTATCAGAGGTTAACCAGCAGAATCAATCAAAAAAATAATCCCGATCAATCACTAGGATCGATCGGGAGAGCTTTGATTACTTTACAGTACATCAATTCAGGCTAGAACCATTTTTCAGCTACTGCTTCTTCCTTCGTATTGGTGTTCCGCGAAGGGGTTGATCGATCGAAGGTCATGTGGACAGAGCGTTGTTGCTCGCCATCCTTAGCTACCGCGATAATCGGGTAATCAATGTTGCCATCTTGGAAGGACATTTGGTACCGGAAAGTACCATCAGGATTAAGCTTGATTTGTCGTCCGCCAATTGTCACAGTAGCATCTGGCTCAGTTGCACCATAGACGATCAATTCCGCATCTGCAATCAACCAGAATTGACGCTGACGTTCGGCTGCATCCATACCAATCCCTGACATCCCTACTCCCGACATATTTACGCCAGAAGTAGTAGGTAGCGACCACATCCCTGCACCAGAAGGGAAGATAAAGGAGCTAACAGAATCTAGGGGTGATTGCTGCATGGAACCGTAGAGCGAACCATTGATTCGTAGGGATTCTGTTGATTCGGACATGCCGAAGATCCGGTTGTAGACGGCATTTTTTTCGGTGACGTTATCAGCAGCAGCCGCACCAGCTTCGGCGGCTTGGTTGCGGGGTGGAACTAGCTCGACAAACTTTTTGCCAACTAGCTCTTCTTCCCACGGTACGGTGATGAAAATATCTTCGATCCAGTCTGAAGGATAGACAGGAGGAATCCCGACAGACTCGGATCTCGCTAGGACTAACCAGCGACCATCACCACAACGATAACCGATATCGATCGTGTAAGATCTATCGCTGACTGGAATGGGAATATACCATTCTCTCGCCATTTCGTCGATCGGATATTCTTGGATACTGTGGGGACTTTGATGCTCGATGTTAATATCAGTAACATCATAAATCCGCAATGCTAATTGCTGTCCACCATGATAACGTAGCTCGTTTTTGTGTTCGATCGGAATATCCCAATAAGCATAAGCCCATTGTGGATCTCTTGGTAATAACACAATCCGACTATCACCATAACCAGCAGGTAATTCTCCCAGTCCTTCATCGACATCTGCTAATTCTTCAGCCGTAAGATCGACATCGACTCCGAGTTCAAATTTTCCTGCTTCCACTGCTAATTGCGCCTCCAGTTGTGTAGATGAAATGTGAGTAGATTGACTACTCTGAGCTTTCTGAATTTCTTCAAGGAGTTGGGATTTCCGCATCCTGCTGTAACGGGACACTCCGCAGGCACTCGCCACCCGGCGGAGTTGTCTGAGAGTCATTTCTTCCAATGTGTTGTCTATCGTCACGATCCGAATCTCCGAATAAGGTGTAGCTAACAAAATTGATAAATTTGCAACTACACTTGGTGTCACCTAGTAAAATTGCGATTGTTCAGTCAATTCGTTAATTGACTAACTAACTACATTTAAGCCGTTTATCTTTCTAGAGTCTGCGATGTCAAATAGATAATTCGATCGCAGGTGACTAAATTACGTTGTTTAAAAGTACGATCGTTAATTTGAATTTACTAAGTTCTGAAATAGTTTATTATTCAGTTATTTAGTGATTAACAATTGCTTGCATACGTCTATCTAACAAAACTTTACCCCAATCCGTCAAGGGGGGATCGCAGTCAATTTCTATGGTTTAACGCTGCTAGGTCATTTCAGCCATCTCAATTGTCATGATTTCTTGACAAATGCCTGAAAAGTTGGAAATGGTAGGCATCTCACTCAACATCCGTCAGATTCAGAACCCTACTTAATAATTGCACCATGACCACAACAGACAAAATCACTTGTGCTATCTATGCCTTAATTGCCTTGTTAGCCCTACCAGCCACCTGGATCAACAATATCGCCTTCATGCAGCAGCCCAATAATTCATTTATGGACTTTATCAATGCCGCCTACGTCAATGCTGCCGCCGCTTCCCTCTCTAATGATTTGTTGTTCATTGCGATCGCTGCATCGATATTTATGGCGATCGAAGGCAAGCGTATCGGTGTTCGCTACGTCTGGCTCTATCTCGTGTTCTCGGGCATCATCGCCATCAGCGTCACCTTTCCCCTATTTCTCCTCGCCCGACACATCAAGCTCACCAACATCCAGCCAGCTCAAATTCCCCCTACAGAAGCGTAGTCGCTAGAAAATCCCCTACTTGGAGGGGTGCCCGTAGGG
>CASBPY010000184.1 GCA_949127675.1 Synechococcales cyanobacterium PMM_0072 | reverse complement strand
GGATAGGATGTAGGAGTTAGGGGATAGCTCTATCTATTGACTTTGAGATTGATATGCTTTTCAACTAATCTCTCTATCCCCTATTCCCTATTCCCTATTCCCTAATTCATCGTGCTGGTGATGCTGGCAGACATGAGGGTGAAAATTGCGACGGAACCGATGCCAAACATTAGCGATCGACCGATCGGGAAATTAATGATATAAAAGATCGAATAGAATAATCTGGCAACTGTAAATCCGATCGCACAATTGACAATAGTAGGTGATTCTTGTTTGGTAATATACGCCATCAATGCAGCGGCAGTGTAGAGGATGAATGCTTCCCAAGAATTTTGGTGTGCCCAGGTTGCTCTTTTGCCGTAGTCGGGCAATTTGTCGAATGCGGCACGCGGAGCGGAGATATCAAACCCGACTTGGAACCGAGTCACGGCAACTAATAAGTATGGAAAGTAAACCAAAGCTGCGGCTGCCGCGATCGATCCGAGTAAAATTGTCGAAGTAGAAAGATTGGCGAAATTCATAAAACAGGGATTGTGCGTCCAGAAATCCAGGCTAGACCCGATCTGGATATGGGTTAAGTTAGTCGAAGTAGAATAGCGTCACAACTTTGCGTTGCTCTTCTGCCTCGTGGCAAGTTTGGAGCAGTGTTCTACTATCATGAAAGGCAAAACAGATCAATTGCTGACAGCGAGAAATAATCTCTTGATTGCAGAGCGCGCTGGCTTCACCGAGGGAAAGTGCATCACTAGATGGGTTTTCGACTAAGTGCATCACATTTTGCAACTGCTCTTGTGACTCACGCGGTTGACGGGCAAGGCTCTGGGGCAAAATCACTGTCAGCATATCGCGATTGGCTCTGATGGCACCACGAATCGCCGCAGAATTGGTACCAGTGGCACCAGAAGTAATCAGGCGGTTGCCAGATAATACCAGGGCGTAGCTCATCATCTCAATCAGATGTTGATGAGTCATTGGGACGTGACGAGAACCCAACAGGGCAATTTTTTTGGAGCCAGTCTGTTGAATTGAGGCTAGCTCTTGGGCTAGGGTATCGATGTCTGATACGTTAATCAAAGACGGTGCGTGGCTTAACAACAATTTTATTTTAACATAGTTAACCCGTCTGACGTAATGCTTCCAACTTGCCTATTTTAGATTCAATTCCGTGAGTAAGTTGACTAGATTCGATCCCAGATATCCAATAGGCAGAGGATCTAAATCTTGCCATTCGGTGGAAATCCGATCGAGATATTGACTTAAATTAGCAGGATGGCTCCAAGTAGCTATCAGCCGCTCGATGGTGGCCTGAAGGATAAATTGCCGTTGAATTTGACAGATGCCATCTTTGGGTTTTGGCTGAATGATGGCGTAATGATTGAGATGGAAAAAGCGATCTCGGAGATCGGGAATGGGGATATTTGTTGATGATTCTGGGGCAAGTTCGGCGACAAATCGATCGATCAATCTTCTGGTCACATAAGCGATCATCACGGGTTGAATTGACCATTTGCGCTGGCGCAGTCGATCTCTGGCGGAATTGGATCCGATGGTGATACAGCGACGGGCTAGAGATTGAAGTGCATTAATAATTTCACCAGGGGCATGAGGATGAATGACTAAATTGGCACGCAATTCCGTGCTAGTAATTGGTTCGCGGGCGATCGCCAACCAGTATACTAGCTGTTGTTCGATCTGTGATAGTCGATCGAATTGCCGAGTGAGGCTATCATCAATACTCTGAAATTGGAGTTTTCCGGCCTTCATCAGTGGATAAAGTTCAAGCATTTTTTCGCCGCCGCCAGTCATCTCGATAGCGGCCATTGTCGCAATTTTGAGGGCGAGTGGATTGCCGTCATAGTGAGCGTGTACCTCTTGCCACATCCACTCTGGTAGTTGGGGACAACCCTGGGATTGGACGAACTCATGTGCGGCGGTAGATTCCATCCCACCGATATTCATCGATTTTACCAATTGGGGATTAACGATCTCTAATCGGGCAATCGTATGGGGTTTTTCTCTACTGGTAAGGATTGCACAACTTTTGTGTGGTAGTCCGCCAATTGCTCTAAATAATTGATCGTAACCATCATAGTCTGCTAAGTACTGACCACATTGAACTTGTCCCGCCAAGATCGACTCGACATTATCGAAGATTAGTAGGCAGCGATCTTGTCTGAGACTAGCGATTAATAAATCGATTTGTCCACCTAATGTATCTGGCAAATCTACTAAAGCTTGGGGGGATAGAGCTTGCAGCAAGTCGAGACAAAGCACTTTTATTGAAGGTGTATTAACCAGGGATTTCCAGATGATTCGATCGAATTTACCACTCAGTTGAGCTGCTATTTCCGCTGCTAATGTGGTTTTACCCATCCCACCCATCCCAATTAGCAGGATCAAGCGACAACGCTCAACCACATACCAATTAGTCAAAGTGGTGATTTCTTCGGCACGTCCATAAAAAGCACCATCTAAACCGAAATTGACTCTTGACTGCTGGATCTCTCGATCTGGCAGATCTTCATCGCTCTCGCTCTGACTGTCCACCAACCCTTTAGCTGCTGATTGCTTGACATACCACAGCAACAGCGCAGCCAAATTATCCTTAGTAACCTTTTGATTTAATCTTTGAGTGAGCAACTGCCACAACTGAGCGGCAGTGGTTTTGACATAACTAACTTTATACTTGCCTGAATCGATAGTCTCAACTTCAGTCCCTCGTGCTTGTTGTGATGCCAGCCTATCGACTTTAGTAGCGTCAACAATCTGTTGATAGCTCCTGCCCGCAATCACGCCGCGCACGATCTCGATTTGAATGTGGTTCAGTGATTTAGGAGCTAAAATGCTCTCAACAAGTCCTATGGCTAGGTTTACATCCATTTTGATCGTCTAAATTTAGGCTGCTTAGTTATCAAAGATCGTACCTTGTACCTAACTTTTCCCATACCTTTTGAGCTATTAACTAGATATACGATAAGTTAAGATACGAATACAGAGTGTTTGTGTGTTCAACTTTTGATTAGTTTGACACAACTCCAGATTAATGGAGTTATTCCCAAACTAATCAGCCCTGAAGTATTGTTGGTTTCTACCAGATTAACCAGCCATACTCAGGGGTTTTTATTGTTTGGCTCTAATCTACAGATCGGACTATAATCACCTTACCCCTCGTTGGGATGGTTTCAGCTATCCGTTTATTTGGCTATGGACAAAGTACTTCAGATTGGGGACATCCAAATTGCTTGCTCGCAGGTATTAGCGCAATTGCAGGATTCTCCCTTGTTACCTCAATTATTGCAGGAGATGGCGACCGAAGAATTGATCGATCGGATCGCCGCCGAATTTCAACTAGATCTGACATCGACTCCAGCCGAATTTGAGCAACTATCTGCACAAGTCGCTGGTATCATCACCTTTCAAGGGATGAATGCGGCGCAAATTGCCACAATTACCACCCGCACAATCAAGCTCCAAAAATTCAAGCAAGCTGGCTGGGGCAATCGTGTCAGTGAGTATTTTCAATTAGTCCAGCCCCAATTACAGCGAGTTACTTATTCAATTCTTCTAGTAGAAGATGGTTTACTAGCCCAAGAATTATTCTTTCGGATCCAATCTGGAGAACAATCTTTTGCCGAACTTGCGATCGAGTATTCTCAAGATCAGACAGCTCCAAAAGGTGGTTTAATTGGCCCAATTCTTACCAAAGATATCGCTCCAGAAATTATTCAAGTCCTGTCCCAATTGACTCCTGGCGGATTGTCGCCACTATTTCAGCTAGGTCATTATTATGGATTTATCCGCCTCAATCAAATCCTATCGTCACAATTGGACGAAAGTCTGTCCCAAGTACTCCTAGATCAATTATTTGATAACTGGATCCAAACCCAATTGTCCCAATCGCCATCACTGGCACTCGCACCCCCACAGAATATTACCACTAACTCACCTACGAATATACCGATCTTTGCACCCAACTTTACTCCTGTCCCAGCTTCAAAAGAGAGCCAGGGAAATCAGCTATAATTAGCGGTGAATATGCGTGTAGGCTAATAGATCTGTGGGACAGTACGAACGGCTGGTATTGATGGGCGAAGACGAACTAACTGAATATAGTAGTGATGCTCGAAAAATTGAGAAGCTGCGCCGGAAAATTGGCTTGTCTGTAACGAGAGAGCAACAAAAAGAAGTCAAGACAGCTCTAGAGGCAGAATTACCCACAGGCGGAATTATCAAATTAGTCGAAACTCAACGCCAAACTGTGGCGTTACCTTTTTGGGGCATCGCCGGACTAGGTTTATTGTTTGGGATCTCGCTCAATCAACCACTAGACTATATTGCCGCCGTCGGTGGTACTGCTGCGGCAATTTTCATCCAGAAATGGGGGTGGAAGCTCTATGCCAAGAGGATTGTATTGGATACACTAATTGATATTGAAACTAAAATTAGTGAAATTAAACCTTAGTTTGAGAGGTGGATGGTGGATGGTGAAAAGCTAGGTATAGACAGTGGGCAGTCTTGTCTCACTCAACCGTCGGAAACGATACAGCCTTTAAT
>CASBPY010000183.1 GCA_949127675.1 Synechococcales cyanobacterium PMM_0072 | reverse complement strand
GTAATCTGCGATCGAAATCATCTCCACCGAGCCGATTATTGCCGTGACTGGCGAGGACTTCGGTAACTTCGCCAGTGATTTCTACCACAGAGACATCAAAGGTACCACCGCCTAGATCATAGACTAATACTAGTTCGCTTTCCTCAGTGCGTCCACTGTAAGTTAATGCCGCCGCTGTGGGTTCATTAATAATTTGTAATACTTCTAACCCTGCAATTTCGCCTGCTAGTTTCGTTGCTTGGCGTTGAGCATCGGTAAAATAAGCTGGAACAGTGATCACTGCTGCTGTAACAGCTTCGCCCAATACCGCTTCTGCTCGTTGTTTGAGCGTCTTGAGGATCATTGCCGAAATCTCATGGGGTAAATACTCCCGCGTTTCGTCGCCATTAATCTTGAGACTCGTCTGATGATCCGTCCCCATCCAGCGTTTAATCGATTTCACCGTCCGTTCTGGCGCAGCCGCATACTGGCGCAAAGCCGAGCGTCCGACAACCAATTGTCCGGTTTCGCTAAAGCCCACGCAAGATGGTAACATCAAACTTCCTTCAGCGATTGCCAAAATTTGCGGTTGTCCATCTTTCACAATCGCCACTTCGGAGTTAGTCGTACCCAAGTCAATGCCAACAGTTCTGCCCATGCGGTATTCTATAATTATTAAAAGAGTTTTGTGATAATTGAGGTCTTAATCTCTGGGATAATTCTAGAGTAAAGCCCCAAAAATATCTACGTTTTGCAATACTTTAGAACCTTTCAGTCATGTCTCAATCCCAACTGCAAACGCTATTAGCTCAGAAAAAATATCGACAAGCGATCGATGAAATCAAGAAGATTCAACGATTGCAACCAGATCTAGTCTTCGCTCCCACCGAGGCTGAAGTTTGGCGATTGCGGGGACAGCAAGAACTTGAAAAAAGCGAATTCAAAGCTGCGGAAAATTCCTTTCGGCAAGTACTCAAGCTCGGTGTGACAACAGAAGTTCACTACTGGTTAGCGAAAACGCTACTGGCTGAAAATCGGTTAGATGCTGCTTTAGAGCTAATCAAAAATGCTTTTGAGAGCAAAATTTTACCGAAAGAAGAGTGTATTTGTTATCTCAAATTATTGCTAATCAATGGTAACTTCGACACAGTTGAAGACTTGCTCAAATCTCAAACTAAACGCTTTAGTGCAGCGCAGGTACACTGGGCGCGGGGCGTATTAGAATTGCAAGCTGGCAAACCAAAATTTGCAATGATGTCTTTTAGCAAGGTCAAAAAACCATTAACCCCAGGGGATTCGATCGATGCTTGGCTCGCCTATAGTCATCAACAGCAGGGTAATTGGGAAGAAGCCGGAGGTAAGTTGGGGCTGTTTAGATTCTCAATTTTTGGCTCACCAAAATTAGTTACCAATCCAGTTCTGAAAAAGTTAGCGATCTTTCAGCAAGCAGCACAAGGTCAGTTCCGCAGCGATCTAATCGTAAAAGAAGATAAAGCCACCCAAGAGATTTTGTTCGCGTTGCAAGCGATCGAATTAATGCTAGATGGTAACTTTCATGATGCTGGACATGCACTATTACAAATCAAAGCTGGATCAACTCGAATTGCCGAATTAATGGCATTGAAATCGACGATTTTGACGATCGCGGGTGAGCAAGCGATGAAGCAAGGGGAATCAAGCTGTGCAGTACAACTATGGCAGCCCCTGCTTCAAGAAAAAGAACTAAATCCCAAACTAATAGTTAATTTCTTGGAGGCACTAGAGGAAGAGGGTGAATATCAAGAGCAGCAACGATTACTCGTCCGATTGATTAAATGGATCGAGTCAGATGCCAAACAACATCCCGCAAATTGGCCAAAGGAAAAACTCGATCTTACCCTAGCCCACGCCCATTGTCTGATTGCTGATTGTCTACTAGCACTCAAGCGTGCGCGGGCGGCGATAGGTTCGGTACAACAGGCACTCAGAATTTGCCCCACATCTGGTGAAGCAATTGGTCGTCAGGGCTTAATTGCGATCGCTGAAGAAGAGATGGATAAAGGAATTGAGCTGCTGAAACAAGCACTAGACAACGGTTGTGAGTTCGAGCAGGTCTATGAATCATTGCAGTATGCTTTAAGCGAGGAAAATCGCGAAGCTGAAGCCGTAGAAATTCGCAAGCGTCACGGCAAAAAATTTGGCGATTTACCCCAAGCTGACGAAGTGAAGATCGAGCCGTGGATTGAGGCTGTAGCCACTCAAAATTATGACTCTTTTTGCCGCTTAATACCCAAGGAGAAATCCACCGAATCCACCTTGCGCGTCTGCCAAATTTTTAAGGAAGCCGCCAAAGGTAAACCGACTGGTACGGGTAAAATTTCGATCGATCAAGCCAAAGCAACAACTGCCTGGGATCGCCTCCTCTCAGGCTTGTCAACCGCCGATAAATTGCCCGTCCTGCAAACCATCGCCCTATCGCTCGAAGTCCTCTCCAAGCGCGATAAAGGCATCGCAGCATTGAGTACGCGCTACATGGGGATGATTTTTGAGCTGATTCCCGAACTTCCCGCTGCTCGTGAGATTCACCTACTGGTATTAGCAGTCAAATTAAATAGTATCGATAAGCTCAACTTTCCTGTAAAAGCTTATTTAGCTACAGCACCCCAACCTGGAAACGCCCTAGCATTACTACAACTCCAAGTGCGGTGGTTTAAGCAGACAGATATATTGAGATCGTTCATCGATACCGCCCTCGCCCGCGAACAGCAAAATCCGCTATTACTATTAGCCAAAGCCACCACATATTCATCCAGCAGCAAGCCCTACGACGAGTTTCGATCTCAAGGCTTTGAGCTGGCTCGACAGATCCAGGATGCTCAAGCATTAGCAGCATTTCGGCTGGAAGATCGCTATTTAAACAGCAATCAAATCGGCAGCTTCTTCACACCCCATCTAGGTAGATCGAACATCAATCTACCGCCACAAATTGAAGCGATGTTTGAACAAATGATTCGCGAAACCTATGGTAGTCAGCTTTCTCGTACCGATCTTGAAATGATTATGCCCATGCTTAAACAAAAATTCATGGCGGATATGCTCAACAAACCATCGAGTATATTTGGTGATGATGACGATGATGATGAAAACGATTTTTTTGGTTTTGACGATGATGATGATGAGTTCATTTTCACCACACCTAAAAAAAGCAAACGCAGCTTCATGGATCTTTAGGTTGGGTTGAAGAATGTTGGCGGAGCCTTTCCTTCAGGAAACAACCCAACACACCCAGCTCCGTATTTGATAATTGATAGCTAATTTAAAATAAAATGAGCACCCATCACGATCTGCTTGGTATTCCCCTTGATGCCACTCCAAAGATAGTTAAAGCAGCCTACCATGCCAAGCTGCGAGAGTTTCCAGCACATACTCACCCGATCGAATTTAAAGCTGTCCGCACTGCTTACGAAGCGATCCAAACAGGAATAACTAGCCCCGATCAAAACTTCTTTAAGCCAAGTCCAATTGGACTCTCGATCGAACCAGCCACGATCGAATCACT
>CASBPY010000182.1 GCA_949127675.1 Synechococcales cyanobacterium PMM_0072 | reverse complement strand
TGGCAAAGGTGCTTCGGGCGTACCTGTTATAACTCTGTTTATATATGGTGTATTTATTTTTGCTTATCCATCAAGTATTCTAATAAGAGTATTACTATTCTTATTAGCATTGTTTGTACACTGGATATTATTGTTTGCAATCCTAAGTCTTCATCTCCGCTTTCTTGAGAAAAGATAGCTTCGGCTCAATCCCTGTAATAGCAAGTATGGTGGATAATGCCTACAGACCATTTTCGGTGTAGTAATATGAATAGTTAGGCTGATTAATATTGATCGATTAGTGTAGAGATGATTCGATTGGATCCTATGTCGTTCCTTACATTTCTAACTGAATAGTAAGGCTATCTCATGCTTTAATTTTAGGATGTGTAGGGGTAGGTTTATACAAATACATCTCGATAATTACAAGTAATATTTAAACAAAACCTACCCTCATCACCAGAATGAAATAGCCATGAACTGAATAGGCTACTCGCGGTAACTACTGATTTTCTCGATCGCTTGCTGTACAAATAGCTTGAGAAACTCATCCTTGCGACTCAATTGAAATTGTTGTTGCACCACTTCCGTCATTCCACCATCACCCCAGGTTTGATTCTGCCGAAAGTATTCGATAAAACTTCGCCCAGCAATGCGGGTGAGATAAGCTGTGGTAATTCCTTGAATCCCTTTTCCGAGTGCGTAAGTCGCGACATTCACCGTTAGAGCTGTCGATAACAGTTGAATTGTCCCTTTGACAATCCCCAAACTAGTCAGAGTTTTACCCAGGGATAGTGCCAATTCTTGAGCAGTATCTTTATTTAAGTCACAACCATAAATCTTGCCAATCTCAATAATCATCTGAGTATTAATCGCCGCTGTCGCCAGAAAATCAACCACAGGTAACGGCGTAACTGTCACGACTCCCGCACTAATCCACTGAAACCGAATCACAATTCGCTCCGCTTGACGGCGACGTTGGGTATCGATTAGCTCTCGTGCTTCGGCTCCTAATCGTTGCGATTGGAGCAGGATATTGTCGGCAATCAAATCTTCTCCTTCGGCTCTGAGGACGGCGGCTAGACGGCGTACAAGTGGAAATATATCGGGATCGGGGGTGAACATTTCTCCCGATTCCAATCTGACTGGTTGAGGGTTGGCAGCGATCGCCACTACATCTTCAGCCGCAATTACACTCTCGACCCGATTTTGCAGTTGGGTGAGAATATTTGCTCGATCGAGTGGTGGATATAAATCGGTTTTATTGAATACTAGTAGCGATCGTTTCCCGATTTCAGCTAGTCCCATTAACGGGCGATATTCCGAGGCTCGTAAATCATTATCGACCACAAATAATAACAGATCGGCGGCTGTTGCTAGTTCTCTGGCGATCGCTTCTCGCTGGGTGCCCGCAATGCCAGCTTCCAAAATACCTGGAGTATCAGTCAGTAATATTTGGCGATCTAAACCTTTTAATTCTAGGGTATATGTTTCGCCTCTAGTTGTTGTCCCCATCGGCGCACCAACCTCTCCCACAATTCGCCCGATGATCGCATTAATTAAGGAAGTTTTGCCAGCCGATCCAGTCCCGAATACCACGACTCTAATCTGTCCTCGCGCTAAATTTTCGGCAATTTCTCGTGATTTATCAATTAAAGCTTGACGAGTTACTTCATCTTGAATCTGCTGAAGTTGCAGATCGATCGCTTTCAAATTAGCAGTTGCAGCAGCAGTTCTTTCGATTGGAACTATCGGTAATTGTGGTGACTTAGTTAAAGATTTGCCCCACCAGCCTTGAAATATCCCGACATAGTAAATCACGACTGCGATCGCAATTGCAATTAACACTAATATCCCAATCAAAAGTGGCGTTGCTAACCACGGGGTTGTCCAGCTAACTTGGACATAGAGCGCATAGATAGAATTAATCAACCATAGTGCCAAGATAGCGATCGAAATTATCGCAATTGCAATTGTCCACGAACGAGGAAAGCGCATACTTTAGATGAATAGCGATCTATTTATCTATCCTAGTCTGAGCGTCGGCTGATTGTGGGTTTTGGTGTGTTTTTAGACACAGATGTATACGGAGATGATACGGAGGTAGGTATCGGTTCGATCGGGGTAAGCTAAAAGAGTGATCATTCTGAGAATTTTACGATGCTAGAAAACCGCGATTATACGTTGATTATCGATAAAAGTGGCAGTATGTCCACCAAGGATAAGCCAGGTGGTTTGAGTCGCTGGCAGATTATGCAGGAATCGGCATTGGCTCTAGCAAATAAGTGTGAAGAACTCGATCCTGACGGGATTACGGTTTATTTATTTTCGGGTAAGTTCAAACGGTATGATAATGTAACAGCGGCTAAAGTCAGTACAATTTTTCAAGAGAACGATCCTTCCGGTAGAACAGATTTAGCAGCCGTACTAGCTGATGCCACAAATAGTTATTTTCAACGCAAAGCTGCGGGACAAACCCCTGCGAATGGCGAGATCATCTTGGTGGTGACAGATGGAGAGCCAGATGATCGTCGAGCTGTCATGGACGTGATTCTAGCCGCCACTCAGAAGCTCGATCGAGATGAAGAATTAGCGATTTCTTTTATTCAAGTTGGTACTGATGAAACTGCTACTAAGTTTCTCAAGATTCTCGACGATGATCTCGGTCGTGCGGGTGCTAAATTTGATATCGTCGATACAATCACGATGAACGATATGGAAGATCTAACGCTCAAAGAAGTCTTATTAAGTGCAATTAGTGATTAGGAGATTTCCATAAAAAAAGGTACCCAGAGATTAAAATAAGGGAAGGAAGCGATAAAGAAGAGTGAATAGTAGGGTGGGCAGTGCCAGCCCTTTCAACGCAAACATGAGTACTATTGAAGGGGAGCGGGTTCTAGGGATTGAGCAACCGATGAGTCGAGATGTGACGATGCTGGCGATTGATAATCAGAGGAGGCTTTTTC
>CASBPY010000181.1 GCA_949127675.1 Synechococcales cyanobacterium PMM_0072 | reverse complement strand
TACAGGGTCAAAGCAGCGATCGATACCGCAGTCAGAGCTTCCATCTCCACCCCAGTCTCAGCTTTGATCGTAATGGTCGATCGAATCTGAAATCCTGGCAACTCTAAATCTGGTGTCAACTCTACTGATACTTTGCTCAAAGGGAGTGGATGACAAAGTGGAATCAGATTGGCTGTTTGCTTCGCTGCCATGATGCCTGCAATCCTCGCAGTACCCAAGGCATCACCTTTGGGAGCATTACCCGCTAGGATAGCTTCCAGGGTAGCCATTGACATCCGCACCTGACATCCGGCGACAGCGGTACGTTTAGTGACAGTCTTATCAGAGACATCCACCATCATCGCTTCGCCTCGATCGTTCAAATGGGTAAGTGGGACGCTCGCTTCGACACTTTCAGAAAAGTTTTGCATTTTTGGAAAAAGGTATGGTATAGTTGAAAACGGACGAGGGCAAGTAGCTCAGTGGATAGAGCTTCTGACTACGGATCAGAAGGTCGGGGGTTCGAATCCCTCCTTGCTCACTAATACAGAGAAGACAGTGTTTGGTACTAGTTACCGAGCACTGTTTTCTTTTGGCTACTTTGTTTCAGGATGACTATCAAGACAAGCATCACCACTCATTTGATTAATTTTGCCAATCATTTGATAAAGTCTGCCAAAATCGCGCCTGTCGAACTTGAAGACTAGACGGGGTAAGTCTTTGATCGTCAGATCGTCTAATTCATCTGGTAGAGCAGTGGTTTGGACGATCTTACCACTAGCTACTAAGTCACTAAATTCTTGATTGAGAAAATCTAAATCTCGATCGCAAATCGCTACTTTCAACCGCATCACAAACTGATCACCCACATAACGGCTAGAGTGATACACCTGATAAAAAGTCCGAATTACTTCAGCCGCCACCTGAATATCATCGGTAATCGTATACAGATTCAGATCCTCCGCACTAATCCAGCCCGTTTCAGCTAGATTCTTGCGTAGGTAGCTATCCCAATCCCGCCAATATGTGCCGCCAGGTCGATCGATTAGCACCAATGGTACAGGGCCATAGCGACCAGTTTGGCACAGTGTCAACGTCTCCAGAGCCTCATCCTGGGTGCCAAATCCACCAGGAAAGAGGGCAACAGCATCACTCTCGCGCAGGAAAAACAATTTACGGGTAAAGAAGTACTTAAACGCGATCGATTTGGGATCGCCAGCGATATATTTATTAGCACCTTGCTCATAGGGAAGCTGAATATTTAACCCAAAAGAATTTTCAGCTCCGGCTCCAGCATTTGCTGCTGCCATAATGCCACCCCCAGCACCTGTAATTGCCATGAAGCCTTGTTGGGTAATCAGGTGCGCGAAGTCATAGGCAAGCTGATATTCAATCGCGGTTTCAGGAGTCCTTGCCGAGCCGAAGACGGCGACTTTGCGAACATGTCGATAGGGATAAAAGATCTGGAATGCTCGTTCCATATCGCCAACTGCAGCACTCAGAATCTTCCAGTCCAGTCTATCGATCTCTGTCACAGATAGCCGTAAAATCGACTCTAGTGCGCGTTGAATCCACTTACCGTGCTCCATAGTCGGCAATCTATCGATCGTGGCGATTAGGTCATTTTTGAGAGCAGATAGATGATCCATAGCAGAGTTGGGAGTTGGGGGTTAGAAGTTGGGAGTTTATTCACAAAAAAACGTCCCTAACCTAATTTTAGGCTGAGACGCAAACACTTGTAACCGAGATATCTCTCCTACTTGTCTAGCAGGTTACAAATATTTTTCGACGGTATTTGACAAAGTTGCTTTGGGAACTGCACCAACGACAGTATCAACTTTTTGACCGCCTTTGAAAATCATCAGGGTGGGAATACTGCGGATGCCATATTGACTAGCAACGTTAGGATTATTATCAGTGTTGAGCTTAAATACTTTGATTTTGCCTTCATACTGAGCGGCGATTTCATCAACCACAGGCCCAACCATTCTACAAGGGCCACACCAAGGTGCCCAAAAATCTACTAATACCGGAATTTCGCTATCCAGGACATCTTCTTTAAAAGAACCGTCTGTAACTTCTACTGCTGACGACATAGATTCAATCCTTTTTGTTAGTAGGTTTGCTCAGTTTATATCCAATTTTATCACTAGGAGTTAGAGTCTAGGGATTAGGAAAATAATTCGTAATTACTAGCTATTCCCTGTCCCCTACTCCCTAATTCCTAATAGGTTTCGACGTGCCAACGACCAGCACGCTTCATTTGGCTGCGGTATTCAGACCACTTCACGTCGGACTTAATTGCAGCATTGGTAAGAGCGGCATCGATGCCTGTCTCCATTCCTTTGAGTCCACAGATATAAACGTGAGTTTTTTCTTGTTGAACTAGTGACCATAGTTCGTCCGCATTTTCAGCGATCCGATCTTGGATGTACATCTTACCACCCTCCGCATTTTTCTGTTCGCGACTGACAGCATAAGTCAATTTGAAGTTATCAGGATATTTCTCCTGAATTTCTTCGAGTTCGCCTTTGTAAAGAATGTTGGGAGTTGTAGCTACCCCAAAGACTAACCAAGCTAAACCTTTGAATTGGTATTCAGGATTAACATTGCGTTCGTTGTCTTTGAACATCCGCCACAGGTATGCGCGGAAAGGTGCAATACCAGTTCCAGTTGCCATCATGATCACTGTTGCCTCAGGATCTTCAGGCAAGAGCATTTCTTTACCTGTTGGTCCGGTGATTTGGACATCATCACCAGGTTTGATGTTGCACAGGAAAGTGGAACAAGTACCTTCAACTTCTTTACCAGTTTTCTCATCTTTGTACTCTAGTTTGCGAACGCAAAGAGATACAGTTTTGTCATCGATATCGTCACCATGACGGGTGGATGCGATCGAGTACAGGCGAATCTTGTGATTTTTGCCTTTATTATCTTTACCTGGGGGGATGATCCCGATACTTTGTCCTTCAAAATATCGTAGGTCGCCAGCCGAGATATCAAACTTGACATGTTGCACCATACCAATGCCGCCTTCAGCTAGGAGTCCATCATTGGAAACACATTTACCAACGAATGGAGCATTGGGGCGATAGATGTTTACAGGGACATCAGCATGTTTTTTAGCGGCAGGTGCAGGAGCCGCTGCGGGTTCAGGTGTGGGTGTGGCTGCCACTACGGGTACTGCTTCGGTTGGGGTGACTGCGGGGTCAGTACTGGCAACGGGATTTGGTTCACCAACACTAGCCAGAGGACGAATGCTCAGGATCTTGCCGCCTAAGCTAGCAATTCGCCGCATTTCTTGTTGCATCCGCCGATATGGTACGGTGATGAACTGACTGCCGCTGATCCGAATTTTATCATTGCCACTGTCAGCAGATCGATTGCGTAGACCTGTGATTTCGTATACATACATGCGGCTATTCGCTGATGTGCTACCAGCATTACCGCTCAGACTTGAATTGTACATTAGTATTCTATATCTCCGAACCGAATATAGGTGAAATTATAATTTAAGTTACTTCAGCAAATCGCGCAGGATTTCTGTGAGCAGCAAAATTAAGATGCAGGGAACCTGCAATTTATAGACATATTCCAGCTAGAATACCGTAGCTACGCCCCACTGCACAAGAGCGAATCGGTCTATTTCACGAATTTTTGCTCTCCGTAGTACAGATCGGGGATTTACCATCACGATCGACTTAATACGACTAGATTGATTGACCCGATTGCAGCTATAATGTTGGCGGAGTATTGTTTTAAATCTTAATTGCCCACAGATTAGTCTGATCGATCTTCAAGGTAAGAATCGGGATCAAGTGTATTGAATCTTACCAAATTTTACTCGATTGATCGCGATCTGGAGACCGATTTGAGGGATAATCGATTGGGATCGACATAAAATCGATTTAAAAATTGTTCTATCTGCTAGTTCAATGGTGGGGCAGATTGAGGTAAAATCTTATCTCATTTAAATACTTACACAGAATTTCGATATAAGAGGATAGCTATGACCAGTAAGGTAGATCGTGTGGTGGTAATTGGCGTTGCTGGAGACTCTGGCTGCGGCAAGTCAACATTTTTACAACGGATTATCGATTTGTTTGGGAAAGATTTTGTTACGGTAATCTGTTTGGATGACTACCACAGTCTCGATCGATACCAACGGAAAGAGCAAAAAGTAACTGCCCTCGATCCCCGTGCGAATAACTTCGATCTGATGTATGAGCAAATCAAAGCTCTCAAAAGTGGTCAAGTGATCGATAAACCAATTTACAACCATGAAACTGGTTTAATCGATCCTGCTGAGAAAGTCGCACCGAATCATGTTGTTGTAATCGAAGGATTACATCCACTTTATGATGAGAGAGTACGTGAATTAATTGACTTTAGCGTGTATCTAGACATCACCGACGATGTAAAAATCGCCTGGAAAATTCAGCGAGATATGGCAGAACGCGGTCATAGCTATGACGAGGTACTAGCGGCGATCGAATCTCGTCGGCCTGACTTTGAAGCCTATATTGAGCCTCAACGTGGTCATGCTGATATTGTAATTCAAGTTCTACCTACCAAGTTACTTGATGACAAAGAAAGCAAGCTCCTGCGCGTGCGTCTGATGCAACGTGAGGGTATTGCTGACTTTGAGCCTGTTTATCTATTTGACGAAGGTTCGACTATTGATTGGAGACCTTGCGGTCGGAAGCTCACTTGTAGCTTCCCAGGCATCAAAATGTTTTATGGGCCAGATACTTACTACGGACATCCCGTATCAGTACTCGAATTGGATGGACAATTAGAGCAACTAGAAGAAGTCAGTTACATTGAGAGCCACCTCAGCAATATTTCGACCAAGCACAAAGGTGAAATGACTAGCCTCTTGCTCCAACACAAAGAGTATCCAGGTTCCAACAATGGTACTGGTTTATTCCAAGTGATGGTTGGTCTGAAAATGAGAGATACTTATGAGCGGTTAACTGCTCAAGCTAAGGTCGCTGCGAAAGTTTAATTAATAGTTAGCTTTTGTGATTAAAGAGAGAGAGTATTAAATACTACTCTCTCTTTTTTGGATCAGATATGTCAGCAGTCTGTAAATTTGGATGAGATATTGTTAAGATGGAGTCGATCTGATTCGATCGCTATTGCCATGATCGTCACCACGACAAAAAAACTGACTAAGACAGAATTTTGGGCGTTAGCAGATGCTAGCGATCTCACTTATGAATTAATCGATGGTATCGCAGTAGCTAAAATGTCCCCTAAATATTTTCACGCCAGATCTGCTCGTCGGATCCTCAACATTCTCCAAGAATGGGCGAAAGATCGCGGTCGTGCAGAGATGGAATGGGCATTTGATTTGAGTGATCGTCATACACCAGTACCGGATTTAATTTACGTTTCATTCGACAGGTTGGCGGAAAGTTGGAATGAAAATGTGGCTTGTCCCGTATCACCAGAACTTGCGATCGAAATTATCTCTCCTGGGCAAACTTTTGGGCAAATGATCCAAAAGGCTAGTAGTTATTTAACTGGTGGTGTATTGCAAGTTTGGGTAGTAGATCCAATGGCTAAGAGTGTTACCGTATTTTATGTTGATCGAGCACCAAAAACTTATATTAATAGCGAAGTAATTACTGACGATCTATTTCCTGATTTAGCAGTTGAGATCGATCGGTTATTTTAGGCTTAGTTTTCTTATCTACCCCAATTCCTTATCTGCTATGACAAATATTCCCGTTACAGTTTTGACTGGATATCTGGGTGCTGGTAAAACAACACTACTCAATCGAATTCTGACTCAAGAGCATGGTCAGAAAGTCGCAGTAATTGTCAATGAGTTTGGTGAACTTGGGATTGACAATCAGTTGATTGTTGATACTGACGAAGAAATATTTGAGATGAATAATGGGTGCATTTGCTGTACTGTTCGAGGAGATTTGATTCGGATTATTTCTAAACTGGTGCGCCGACGAGATCAGTTCGATCGATTGGTGATTGAGACTACGGGTTTAGCCGATCCTGCGCCGATTATTCAAACTTTTTTTGTAGATGAAGATGTCCAAAACATGACTTATTTGGACGCAGTTGTGACAGTTGTTGATGCCAAACATATTAGTCAGCATTGGGACGCAGATGAGGCCGTAGAACAAATTGCTTTTGCCGATCGAATCCTCCTCAATAAAATCGATCTGATTAGCTCTAAAGAGTTAGATATCCTCGAACACCGGATTCGCCAGATGAATGCAATGGCAAAAATCTATCGCACT
>CASBPY010000180.1 GCA_949127675.1 Synechococcales cyanobacterium PMM_0072 | reverse complement strand
TATATCAATAGATTCAGTCATAAAATTATTAATAGTGAATAAAATATAGCCAAAATAATAGGGCTGTTATGCGAACAACCCTATCATTAAAGTCTTATCTACATTCTACCAGAATTAATAGAAAGGCTCCGTCATCAATTATCAATTATCTATCCTCTAGCTTCAGCCGCTCTTTGCTCCTCCTGAGTTTGGGGCGGACGATAGCCATGCTCAAAAGCAAACCGGACTAATTGAGAGCGATTTTCTAGATTTAGCTTGGTCAGAATATTACTCAGATGAGTCTGAACCGTGCGAGGACTGATAAACAAGCGTTGACTGATTTGTTTATTAGTCAAACCTTGAATTACTTCCCAGAATACCCGTGCCTCTGCTGGAGTCAACGGCAGATCTTCCTCTGGCTCAGGATCTTTAGCTTGATTTGTTGGCTCTAGACTATCACCATAGTCGGATCCAGAATCATTATCTTCAGGTACTTTTTGCATCAGCCGCACCATCTCGGAATGAATCCGGCGCGAACGTTCGAGTTGAGCTTCGATTTTGGCTAACAGCTCTAGTGGCTCAAATGGCTTGGTGATATAGTCATCGGCACCAATATAATGACCTTGAATCCGATCTTCAAGATCCTTTTTGGCTGTTAAAAAGATAAATGGGACTAGTTGTCCGGGTCTAGTTGCCCGTAAGCGGCGACAAAATTCTAATCCATCCATCCCTGGCATCATGATATCTGACACGACTAAATCGGGTGGATCCTGAGTAAAAAGTTTTAATGCCTGGACTCCAGACGTTACTACCCGTACCGAATAACCACGCTTTTCTAAATAGCGCGTCAGCACGGTTTGGAGCGTTTTGTCATCGTCTACTAATAATATTTTTTTCACGGTTGAATCCTTGATGTCACAACAATTGGCTAGGGGAATGGGGGTAAGAAAATGAATTAATAAATTTAATGGGAGAGTTTATTTATTAAAATAAAATTTTTGATATATGCTGCTAATTGGCTTTAGTCCAGCGGAAAGTGACTAGGTTACAGGGAATCGATTCTCTAAACAGAGGCTACCGCCGAGGGCAACCTATCTATATATTCCCACATCGAACCATTCAATCAGGAAACTTATCCAAAGTTTCAGGGCAATATTTTGCTGATGGCTTACTTGCATAGACATTCGCTGCCAAGTATCTTTAATTATTCCCTTTATTTACCGAAATATCGCAGGCACAACATTTATCACCGATTTTAGATCCACTCCAATCCAAAATTAATCAAACACGACTGTTTTATTGCCATATACTAGCACTCGATTTTGGAGATGGTGCCGGACTGCTCGCGCGAGGACGATGCGTTCGAGATCTTTGCCTTTTCTAATCAAATCGTCCACCTCATCTCGGTGGGTGACACGGACGACATCCTGCTCGATAATCGGCCCAGCATCCAGCTCGGAGGTGATATAGTGTCCGGTTGCACCAATAATTTTTACGCCGCGCTCGTAGGCTTTGTGATAGGGATTGGCACCGACAAATGCTGGGAGGAAGGAGTGGTGGATATTAATAATGCTATGACTAGAGAAGCCATCGATCGTTTCTGGACTAATAATTTGCATATATTTGGCCAAAATTACTAAGTCAATCTGATACTCTTTTAGTAATTCTAGTTGCCGCGCTTGCTGCTGTTGTTTATTATCTTTGGTGATTGGTAAATAATGATAGTCGATCCCAAATTGGTTGGCGATCGATTCAAGGTCAGGATGGTTGCTAATAATCAGGGGAATCTCTGCCGAAAATTCGCCTGACTGCTGTCGCCAGATCAGATCGAGCAGACAGTGGTTCTGACGACTGACCCAAATTGCGATTCGAGGTACTGCATCCGAAAAATGGATCTCATAAGTGCCGTTCAAAGGCTGGGCAATGGCTCCAAAAGCTGGTGCGATTAATTCTCGTGGGAGATTAAATCCTTCAGTTTGCCATTCAATTCGACTCAGAAATAAGCCTGCATTAAAATCAGTATGATGATCGGCATGGACGATATTGCCGCCATTAGAATAGACAAAGTTAGCAATTTTGGCAACTAAGCCACGTCGATCTGGACAAGAGAATAAAAGGGTGGCTGTCGGTTTCATTATATTCGGTTCAGGAAGTCTCAACTTATTATTCTCTACCTGTGGGTGACTTCAACACCACGAGCTGAGTAACTGGAATTAATGGTTTCCAACCGAGAAACCCGCCAATATTTTGGGTACGTTGAATGGCAATCCGGGTTAATTCACCGCCAACTTGTTGCTGCCATTGGAGTAATTGCAATTCACTTTCGACAGTTACTGCATTGGCAACCAATCTACCACCCGATCGCAATGCCGTCCAGCAGGTAGCTAATAATTCTGGAGCAGTGACTCCACCACCGATAAAAATTGCGTCGGGAGTTGGTAAATTTGCTAGGGCTGTGGGTGCTTTGCCCTGAACGAGCTGGAGGTGTGGCGTACCCAGAGCCGCCATATTGTCTGAAATGAATTGTAACCGATGGGAGTGTTGCTCGATCGCGATCGCCTGACACCGTGGATGACTCCTCAACCACTCAATTCCAACCGAACCACAGCCTGCACCAACATCCCACAATAATTCTCCTGGCATCGGGGCAAGAGCAGCGAGGGTAATCGCCCGCACTTCGCGCTTCGTCAGTTGTCCATCATGATGATAAGCACTGTCAGGCAACCCTGGCAGCCGATTTAAGGGGGTTGTAATTGGATCTACATGACATTCAACGGCAATGATATTGAGAGCGGCTACGTCTGATTTAGCCCAAGATCTGGCAATACCTGGGATTACCCGTTCTCGTTCCCCGCCCAAATGTTCTAATACAGTGATCTGACTATCGCCATACCCCCGCTGGGTCAGCAAATCTGCCACAATTTGGGGCGTATCGGCACCTGCGCTCAAAATTAATAACTGGGCATTGGGCGCGAGAACCCCTGATAGAAAATCTGGCGAACGCCCACACAGACTCAAGGTTTCTACTGCTGTTAGCGACCAGCCTAATTTGGCACAAGTAAGGCTAAAGGTCGAGGGAGCCGGGATAATTGTCATTTGCTCGATCGAAATATGCCGCAGCAACGTCACTCCAATTCCATAGCAAAGTGGATCGCCACTAGCGAGGATACAGACTGGAGTACCACGATATTTGAGGATCGATGTAATTGATGATTCGATCGATGACTCCCACGCCATTTTCGGTTGGTCAGAGTCTAGCATAGCTAGGTGCCGCTGACCACCAACAATCAGTGTGGCTCGATCGATCAATTCCCGTGCCAATGGACTAAGTTCGGATAATCCCGATTCACCAATCCCAATCACTGACAACCATTTTCCCTGCTCTATGGGCAAACTCAAACTAATACTCCTTTTCTATAGCAATCCCAAATCATTTTCAAATTTACTATTACTTTTACACTTGTGTTTTTTGAACCGCAGAGGCGCAGCGGCGTTTTTATTCGGGGGGAACCCCCGAATAAAAAAACGACAAGACAGAGAGCGCAGAGCGCAGAAAAAGATCTCTGCTTCTCATTTAGGATTGCTATCTTTTCGTTGAATATAGACCCGATAACTTGGAAATTGATGCTGCTTCTGTCATAAATGCCAGATTCTCGATCACCTGATTATCTCGCGCCCAGGTGGAATTTTTAGGCGTAAACATCGAGAAAGAATCGATTAGTAATCCCTGATTGCCCCAGTTTACTAGCTCCTGACCAATACACTGCAAATGGGCTTGTTCGCAATAAGTTTCAAACAATTTAGCCGTCATACTCGCCGCCCGCCAGTGGGTTGGTTCCAATAATAATCGATCGACTATTCCGGCTCTTTGCTCAGTGGGAATTTGGGCGATTGCTGCAAAAGCTGATTGATAAGCACCCAAATTTGAATGATGGATAAAGCCGACTCCATTTGGCTTGAGTTTGGTGGCAAGTTGAGTCAGATAAGTCTCCATCACATCAGCTTCGGCGTGAACTAATGAATCAAAACTAAATACAAAATCGATAGAATTGTCAGGGATCATTGCTAATGATTTACCATCATTAACGTGATAACTAATATTTTTTTCAGCAGCAAATCTTTGTTGACAAGCCTTGATACACTTTTCTGATAGATCGACAACAACTAACTGCTCACAATACTTTCTCAGATAATCTGTCCAGCGACCAAATCCAGGCGCAATTTCGAGAATTGTACCTGTGGAAATCAAGCCATGAATACGCGGCAGGATCGAGCCAACCCACTGAGCTTCGGCACTACCCCAAAATAATGACCATTCGTCACCCTGTTGTGCCCATGCGTAGCTTCCGTCCCAGGTTTGCTGGTTTTCTTCGATCGTAGGCATGTATGAAAATTTACTTAGCTGAAGTGATGATCAAAGTCTAGCACAGCATCAATTTTATCGATAATTCTCAGGTTAATAGCTCAAAATCAGTGAATTTACTTAGATTGATTCGAGATCGGGTGGGAATAATAGTCCTATCCACTGAATCTGAGATTTAACGTTAGCGCGACATCGCTAAAAATGTTGAATTTTGGGTTTGGAATTCTGAATCGCTATGTGATGGAGTTAGAGCAACAAACCAAATTTGACCTTTTAGTACGTCAATTAGAACGATCGACACGTCAACGAACTACTGCTAATTATCAACTCAAAGTAGCTACATTAGCAGCAATTGGTTATGGATATATTGGGGTGATTTGCCTAAGCTTACTTAGTAGTTTATGGCTAGTCCGATGGTTGTTTGAAACCACTCAACAGCGGGTGATTGTGGTAGATCCCAATCAATTATGGCTGTTATTTGGACTAGTGGCGATCGCAACCTTTTGGGTGCAGTATACGCCTCTAAGCGATCGAGAGATCGATCGAGGTGAATTTCCCGAACTCTTCATCCTAATTGACGAATTAAGGATCAAGCTCAAGACTCCCAAAATTCACCATGTGGTGATTAATTACGATCACAATGCGGCTATTTACCAAGCTCCAAGAATTGGCTTATTCGGCTGGTATCAGAACTATTTACTATTGGGTTTACCACTGCTCCAATCCCTGACTCCCGAACAATTTAAAGCTACTCTATCCCACGAGTTGGGTCATCTGGCTGGGAATGATAGTAGTTTTACTGGCTATATTTTTCGAGTTAGACAGATGTGGGAACAGCTCACTACTGACAATAATTTATTTGTTTTTCAATGGTTTTTTCGCTGGTATGAACCACTAATCAAAGCTTACTCTTTTGTATCTGTACGCGATCGAGAATATGCTGCTGATGCCCTCGCAAAACGGATGACTAGCCCCGAAATTGCCGCGAGTGATTTGATTCAAACTTATATTTATCAATACTATCTCCAAGAAGGTTTCAGTCGTGAACTAGATCGTCAGGCGCGAGGATCTGAATTACCCCCAACGGATGTAGTTACAAAAATGTTAGCGGTGCTGCGTCAGCCCCTCGATCCCCAGACTACCCAGGTATGGCTAGGATTGATTCTCGGCGAGGCAACGGATACAGATGATACTCACCCCTGCTTGAGCGACAGGTTGGCTGCTGTCGGCTATCCTACCCCCAAATCTTGGACTCCTAGCCCGATCCTTTGTACTGCTGCTGAGTACTATTTTGGCGATCGATTAGCAGATTTGGCAACCGAACTAGATTTGCGGTGGTACGAGCATCGCAAAGTACCGTGGTTGCGCCAATATCAACAAGCACAATATCAGCGAGAACATTTAGCCACTCTAAATCTCCAAGCAAATAAAGCAGAATTATCGTTAAATGAAGCGACGATTCAAGCAGATTTGACAACAGAATTAGATGGTGAATTAATCGCGCTCAAGTTATGGCAAGAAATTCTCGCCCGATCTCCTAATCATCCCCAGGCAAATTATCAAGTAGGTAAAGCCCTTGTTGATCGTGGACACTTGAGCGGCTGTGTTTATTTAGAACAAGCAATTGAATTGGATCCAGATTTAGTTATTCCCAGTTGCGAGGAGTTGTATCGATTTCATACTTTTCAGGGTGATTTAGAATCTGCTGAGATTTATCTAGATTGGCGACAACAACATTTACCCAAACAATGGCGATCAAACCTAGAACGCAATATCAAAGACACTGACAAATTTGTCGCTCATGATCTAGACCTAGATTTAGTTAATGAAATTCAGCACAAGTTAGCTAATCACCCTGCAATTGAACGAGCATATCTAGTCTGTAAACCAATGCAGATTTTTACAGATCGACCACTCTATATATTAGGTATCAAAATTGCCAACACTCGATCGACTAATCTCCAACATATCCAAGCTGACTTCAGACTAGAGTACGACCTTTGTGAACAATTACGAATTGAACTCAACTTTGGTAAGCGATTAGTAATTGCTACCTTTGATAGCCACAAATCCAAATCCACTCATTATCAGGACTTAAAGCTAATCGAAAAAATTCAAAAAATACCCACAGCAAATATTTTCTAACTAAGAAAATATATGTTTGCTATTAACTATCAATTATAAATTATAAATTATAAATTAATTAAATGTCTAAGCTTGTTCAATCACATTTTCTATCTCAATGGCTAATAATTCAGGTTTCTGGATCGATTCTGTTTACAATTGTGACTCAGTTAGTTGTCTCTTTGATTGTTTTACTTTTTGATTTAGATAATCTAGTATTAGTCTCAATCATGAGGCTTATAGCTTGTCTCTTAAGCAGTACGATTCAGGGATATCTGCAATGGCGGATTCTCCTCAAAACTATCAAAACACTCGATCATCAATGGATCTATACAGCAATAATTGGATTACCAATTAATATTTTAACTTGGGGATTAATTCATTTAGGTATCAAGATACTTGTATTAGATGCAGACTGTACTTCATTAATTATTTTAGCGATCGTCGGTGGCGTTTGTGGCGGTATCAATGGACGGATCGTGGGCAATTGGCAAAAATCTTTATTCAAGCAACATCTCTACTGGAGATCGCTCTGGCATGACTGGGATCGAGAGCAGTTACTCGCAGGTGTATTAAGTGGTATTGTCACCGCAGTAATGATTATTGGGGTCGTATTCTTAGTCGGAGAGAACTGGATCTCTTTGCCAATAGCAGCATTAATCTGTTCGATCGGATTAGCTTCAATTTCTCAAATTATGTACGGGATAATCGTTGGTGATACGATCCAAGATGTCTTTAAGAAAGCTAAACTAATTGAGTGATTTATTATGACTAATAAATTCTCTAGCAAATTGAATTGCTTCACTTGGGGTAGATATTTTACCGACAATTCTCGCAAGCTGAATCTCAGTTAGCAATTTACCAACGATTGGTGATGGTGCAATTGAGAGCGATTTGGTCAAATTATGCCCACTAACTAATGGGGTGGGATGTGCAACTTGACTATCAGGATCGAGATATTGATCGATTAAATCTACTAACTTCCCTAATTCAATTCCACTGGTAATTGCTAGGATAATTAGCAAGGGGAAATCATTGCCCACAGATTTAAACCAAAAGTATTGTTCTGGCAAAGACATCTCCGCTTGTAACAATTGCGGCAAGTAATTGATGACATTAGTTACTACCTGAATCTCTGCTGAACTAAATGTTAATCGTAGTAGCTGTGCATTAGCTATAGCTAGTTCTGGTGATAATAATCTAGTTAGTTTGCCGATCGATCTCCGAGTAGTTGAAATTGTATCGCGTAAAGGCTGCTCTAGCTCAATTGCTAGTGCGGGATAATGCCGTTTAACTAACTCAAAAGATCGATCAAATTGAGCTAATTGATTTTTAAAAGCTATGTCTACAGGTATTTTTAGCCACCCTGACAATAATTGATCTTCGATCATTACCCCCAACCATTGGCTGCTAGTGGGCGTTTGCAATAGATACCGTAACTCCATTAGCACCCGTTCCGCCGCAACTGTAGTTAAGAGCGGAGCTAGCTCTTGAATCGCCGCACGAGTATCAGATTCGATCGTAAAATTAAGCTGTGCCGCCTGACGATAGGCTCTGAGCAACCGCAATGGATCGTCAACTAAGTTCTGCTTGCCAACCATTCTAATCCTGCGTTGCTGGATGTCCTGAGTGCCATTGAGTGGATCGATCGTCTCCCCAGTCTGAATATCATAAGCGATCGCATTTAAAGTATAATCGCGTCGGTGCAAATCGTCGGCAATACTAGCCCCATCCTGCTGGGCGATATCTACAGTCATACCTGGAAATACTACCCGCGCAATCTGACGCTCTGGATCTAGCAATACGAATCCCGCTCGATAATCCGCCGCCAGCCTTCTTGCCACCTCGACAGCTCCAGTCGGAACTACCAAATCTAAATCCAATTCTGCGCGAATTCGCCCCAGTAAACTATCTCGTACTGTTCCACCAACCACATATACTGGCTTTGGCAATAGATTTAGATCGAATGGTAGATTCTCTAAAAATTGCATAAAATACAAGAGATGGTTAGTCCCTAACCCCTAAAATTCTATGTGTATCTGTATTAATTGCGAATATGTCGATCGTTGTACGACTTATCATGCAGTCGAAGCACAACATCAACAGCCTCATCTCACCGCTTTACCCGACTTTGAGGCTACCAGCCCCAGCATCAATGTTAACATCCGCACTCACGACGATGGCGTAGAGATGGAATGGGATGTCGTCGGTTGTCAAAGTTTTACTAAAGATAGCGGAAAATGGTCACGCTTACGTCCAGGGGAATTGATTCCGAGTTAGTTGGGAGTTGGGAGTTGGGCGGTACACACCATCCAGGGTTCAAGCTTTTCTAGTAGTTATTTGGGCTAGTCTGAAATCTTGGCAATTCTACCCTCAACTGGATCGTAAGTCAGTTCAATGCGGAGATAATCATCTGGTAAATATGATAGTCGCTCGGCCCACTCGATCGCGACAATTCCTGGTTCTGTTTCTAATCCTAACCAGTAACATTCCAAATGCAGATCGTCAACCTCTGCCTCATTTAGACGATAGAGATCTAGATGATATAAGGGTAATCGACCGCTAAAATATTCATTAATAATCGTAAACGTCGGACTGACAATCGGATCTTCAATCCTCATCCCCAAAGCTAATCCCTGTACCAAAGTAGTTTTACCACTACCCAAATCACCCGTTAATAACAATACACTCCCCCCTGTCAAAGATTTACCAAGATCCATTCCCAACTTCTGGGTAGCACTCGCATCTGGTAATTTGACAATCCGTTCAGTCATCTTGAATTTAATTTTGAATTATAAGCCTAACAAATCTAATCCCAGTCTCCTAGTCTCCCCGTCCACCAGTCTTATTCTCAGGCTGACTTAGTATTTCGATCGAGTGCCGTTACTTTACCACTCCGTTGGGGTGCGGATTCTTGAGCGCGACGGTAAAAATGAATTAGGGCTTTCGCCAAACGGCGGGAATTGTGCCGCAGATACCTAGTCGTAGCATCTTCCTCCATCACATTAACCGAAAAAATACTCCGTCCCAATTGTTTCACATCATCCCGATCGAGTAACACTGGATAAGAATTTTCTTCCGCATAGTTTTGGATACAGCCCGCTGAAGGGGGATTTTTCTGAACTAATACTGCATCAAATAATTTCTGACCGCAAGCCCGATCGATACTCTCAATGTGATCTGCTACTGTATAGCCAGTAGTCTCTCCAGGCTGAGTCATGATATTGCAAACATAAATGCGGGGGACATTGCGCGCGGCAATTGCGGCGGCGATTTCAGGTACGAGTAGATTGGAAATCACACTAGTATAGAGACTCCCTGGCCCCATGATAATATAGTCAGCCTCCTCAATTGCCGCGATCGCCGCAGGTAGTGCTGGTGGGTTAGCCGGAGTACAGCCAATGTCCACAATTTGGCCATCGCAGGCACCAATATTTGATTCACCCTGGACAATCCGTCCGTCGGCTAGTTCCGCCCAGAGAGATACGTCCGTCAGGGTTGCAGGCAATACTCGTCCCCTAATTGCCAAAACTTTAGAGCTAGCAACTACCGCCCGTTCCAGATCTCCGGTAATCTCAGACATCGCTGTCAAAAATAAATTACCAAAGCTATGCCCCATCAAACCATCACCAGCTTCAAATCGATATTGAAACAACTCCGTCAATAACTTTTCTTCATCAGCTAACGCCGCAATACAGTTGCGAATATCTCCAGGTGGTAAGACTCCAAAATCTCGCCGCAGTCGCCCTGAAGAGCCGCCGTCGTCTGCAACAGTGACGATCGCAGTCAAATTTGCACTATAGAGTTTTAAGCCCCGTAGCAGCGTCGATAAGCCCGTACCACCACCGATAGCCACAATTTTTGGTCCTCGATTGAGGCGGCGATTTTGCCACAGCATATCTAGTAAAGTCTGATCCCCATCTGGTCGCAAAACCTTGCTAATCTCTCCCAAGGAGCGACTATGCCCCCAGAATACCAAAAATAAACCACCCCCCAATACCAGTGGTCCCGACAAATAATGTGGGACAATTTTTGCTAAAAACTCTACTACTTTATCAACAGTCTGAAATAGCCAGAAAATAGGCGTGAGCTTGAGCCAAATCGCTAAACCCAAGATCGTCATCAGTACGCCGACATAGATGGTAAACAGCCATCGTTTGATAAAAATACCTGGAGATAGCCATTGAAATAACCGCCAGAAACGGGGAGATTTACCATTCGGTGACGATAAGGTACCGCCATTGCGACGAAGATTTCTAACTGCTTGTCTAAAGGTACCAATCGACATTATTTTTTTGATCGAAAATAAAAGAGCTTTATAATTGGCTGATAGACTGGCGATGAGTCAATCTTACAGGTACTCTGACAGATCGCAAAGTCGTCGATCGATCCTACCGAGGAACGGCGATGGGAATGAATTGCCGAATCATATATCTTATATGCCCATTTAATCCGACCATAATTGCGATCGTAAACACTAAATTCCCAGATTCAGCCATAATACTCATTATTAATCTACAAGCCTCAGCTTAATTTTTGGTTAACTTAATGACAATTACCAAAATTCTTGGCTTAGATCCTGGGCTAGCCAGTTTAGGCTTCGGGGCAATTTCTATTTCTCCACATACTCGCCCGCCAACAGCCACTCTGATTGACTTTGGCATTATCCAAACTCCGGCTCGAACTGAGATTGGCTCGCGACTGGAGACAATCTATGATGACATGCACAGTCTCCTGGACGCAATTAAACCGGATTTAGTGGCGATCGAGCAGTTATTTTTCTATAAAATGGGAAATACCATTCCCGTAGCTCAAGCACGAGGGGTGATTTTGCTAGTTATCGCCCAGCATAAGGTGCCCTGGGTGGAGTTCACACCCAGTCAAATCAAACAAGCTGTTGCTGGCTATGGCAATGCCAAAAAGCCGGATGTTCAAGAAGCTGTTGCCAGAGAACTGGGCTTGGACAAAATTCCTCGCCCTGATGATGCTGCTGATGCCCTAGCCGCAGCCCTAACTGCTTGGATGCAGATTTAGTTGATCGTTAGTAGCAATTCTAAATCTGTCGATCAATCCACAGAAGCTACTATGATGGAGCTAACCCAAAATTGTAATTTTAACTTGGAGATATTTTAGACAAATATGGCTGAATTCATTAAAGATGAAGCAGAATTTGATACACTTTTAGCCCAAGGCAAGGTATTAGTTGTAGACTGTACTGCGACTTGGTGTGGTCCATGCAAATTAGTAGCACCATTGATCGATCAATTGGCTGTAGAATATGGCGATCGTGCTCAAGTATTCAAACTAGATATTGATGCAAATAAACCATTTCCCAAACGATTTGGGATTCGGAGTATTCCAGCAGTGATATTTTTTAATGCAGGTGAAAAAGTAGAAATTATCGTTGGGGTGAAACCCTATGAAGAGTTTAGTGCCGCAGTCGAAAGACTCTTAGCTTAGTTATCATCAGTAGCAATCTTAGAATTGCGTTGGGATTAAGACTCGATTGTGGAATTCGATATCGACTGACGAGGGGAATATAATAGAGATAGACCAGATCGCACCTCATTTAGGGCGGAAAGTTCCAGCCCTTGCCCCTCGCCATCGCTATGAATCCTGACGTTAAATTTCAAGATGCCTTTGATATTATTGTTGTCGGTGCTGGACATGCAGGCTGTGAAGCCGCACTAGCTGCCGCCAGATTGGGCTGTCGTACCCTTTTACTCACCCTCACTCTCGACAAAATCGGCTGGCAACCCTGCAATCCCGCCGTCGGTGGCCCCGCCAAGTCCCAGCTCACCCATGAAATCGATGCACTGGGTGGCGAAATTGGCAAAATGGCCGATCGAACCTATTTACAGAAGCGGGTCTTGAATGACACCAGAGGCCCTGCTGTATGGGCATTGCGCGCTCAGACTGATAAGCGTGAATATGCGGCGGTGATGAAGAATATTGTGGAGAATCAGGAAAATCTGACCATTCGCGAAGGGATGGTGACAGATTTGGTATTGGATGCAAATCAGAAGGTAATCGGTGTTGAGACTTATTTTGGTGGCGCGTTTGAGTGTCAGGCGGTAATTCTCACTACGGGGACGTTCCTGGGTGGGACGATTTGGGT
>CASBPY010000179.1 GCA_949127675.1 Synechococcales cyanobacterium PMM_0072 | reverse complement strand
GTTGATTATGAACGTTTACCTGCTTCTTCAGAGGCTTTCATCCACATTGCCATGATTCGACTTATGCTACGGAGACTTGCTTGAACATTTTATACTCTCCGTATTTCCAAACATCCTCTTAAACTGGCTGAGTTTGATATTCTGAATCTGGGGAAATTGAGCAACCTGAGTTTGGCGCAAGTCCACCACCTTGCCTAAGATTTTGCCACCTTGAGAACTCGCCAAATTGCCAAGGGTAGTTCTTAACCCATTGGCAGTAACGGGCATACTCGCCATCGCTGGATTAGCCGCTAGAGCGTCAGAAATTTTGAGTTGGGATAACCAGGGTGTGGCTGTAGCTAGACTGCTATTGGGAGCTACTGAATGTCCGGTTTTCCGAGCGATTTCTGCTGTCGTTAGTTGCCCAGTATTAAAGGTGGTATTCCAAATTGCCATTGGGATACAACTAGCTGGTGATGCTCCCTTGGCGCAATTAATACTCGTAAGTCCACCAAAAATACTCTGCGCTTGAGGGGGGATCTGAGTTGTCATCCCTTGAGTAAATTTTGCCATGCTGCCAATACTAGTCTTAGCAAGGACATTATTCAGCGGTGCTGGAGTTTCCGCTCGAACAGACTGGGCAAATAGTGGGCTAATTAGAGCGAGAGTTAATCCTAAAAATTTGTTCACAACATCCCTCGGAGTTCGGATAGAAATAACCCGTTGGCAAAGCCTGCGCCTAGCGCAATCGCGAGTGCTGTCATAAAGTAGTAAACTAATTTACAAGCTTTGTTAAAAGCAACAGAGTTATTGAAATCTGCAAGTTGCTTGAGAATATTTTCCACGATCTAAGTTCCTAATAAAATTATTTTAGAAATTACCGTCGCATCCACAGCATAGCGATCGGCTGCTTCCATTAAGGGAATACCTTGATATACAGATCCAATCATCTGTCTAATCGCATCAATCTGTTTGGGAGAATAGTCTTTTAAATCTCCTCTATTAATCGCCTGTCCCAAACCATTAGCTAATTTAGCGACTAATATGCGGCGTTCTTGGTTGCTTGCATCAATTTCTCCCCTCATCATCGAAGCACTGACGATCGGGTTTACCGGAGCTTGCGGAGCTAAGGTAAAGTCAACTAGAGCTACTGCTACATCAGAGTTTCTCGCGTATCGAAGATTAAAAATATAAGTTTTTCTCTTACCAGCTTTATCCTTAGTGATCACAGTTAATCCCGACTGGACTGCCTGTTTATTAGTCTTAATTACTCCAGGGATACTCAGTGGATCGATTGGGGATAAATGGATGAGTGAAGCAGTATTAGTCACGGTTTGCTCTTGACTATTCATCGAACCATTAGTTGTTAAACCTACCCACGACTTATTTTCGAGAAACATAGTTTCAATTGTTTCTCCTAAGTTCTCGAAATTAATATTCGTACCAATCCCAGCATAGATATTAATATCCATCACCTCATTCAAGGGAGAATTAACGCGAACGATGATGGGTTTGCGATCGCGGACTTGATTAGTTACCTTGACTGGACGGGCGAATACCGGACGATCGATCGTACCAATTAATAGGATTGCTGTTAACCCAATTGCTGCTAAATTTCTCATATTATTTAATCTCAAAAGGCTTAGTTGTATATAAAGAAATTTTGGAGCCAGCAGGTAAAAACCAGACACGAGCGTTAGTTTCGAGTCGTTGAATTTCTGCTTGATTGCGCTGCGCCCATTGCTGTACTAGCGGAGATGCCGCCCCATCGAGTACGCCACCAAGTACATTTGGGTTGCTAGTAGTAGTAGAAATTGCCGCTCCCCCTGTACTAATTTGGGTCTGGGTACTGGGTTGAATCAGGATTTTACCAAGACCTTGCAGACCCCCAATCAAAGCTGTTTGCATATCCCGTCGATTAATCTCGCCGTTATTAAATTGTTTCAATTCAGCAATCAAGGGTTGATTATTAGTTCCTACCAACATTAAATTCCCAATAGGGATCGCATGTTCTACGCCACCAATGGCTACTTTGGCACCGCCAATTCTCAACATCCCATTACTAGCAACAGTAATTTGAGCCTGAATTTTAGTATTTGCCGGAATCGACATCCCACCTTGAATATTCACAAACCCCTGCTCTAGGTTAAGGAGTACTTCTTGCCCTTGCTCTTCAGACAAGATTTGTAACGGTGTAATTAAGCTAGCCACCCTATTTTGCCCAGCAATAATCGACCTTCCAGTTTGGGTGGAACTGGTTGTTTGGATTAGCGATGGTTGAGGTGCAGCCGCGACTGTTTGCTCCCGCCGCGCTCCAAATACTTCTACTGCACCATTAGTCGCTTCTTTCCAACTTAGTTGAGGCGTAACTGTTGTTGGTACTGGTGTTGATGAAGATTTAATCGCTGGCGATGGGGAAAACTTGGGAGTTACCGGAAAAACTGTCGAACTACGACTAGCAACCAAAACAGGTTTAACGACTGGTTTTGTGGTTATTTCTACAGGTTTAACTGGTGGTTTAGGTTCGCTCTTTATCGGTGCAGGAGTTGGTGTTGGTGATGGCAGAATTGGGGGTTGAACGTTGGTAGGGGCTGAACTTGCCACAATCTGTTCGGGAGCACCCGTCGCTGGATCTGGAGATTTTACTTTTTGGGGAACGTTAGCGGGGGTCGCAGTAGTAGGCGGAACGCCAGCCTTAGCAGCCTCGTTTTGTTGCTGCGCTCTAGATGCTGCTAACAACTGCTGCTCTTGCTGTTGCATCGCCAGTTTCGATTGAGCGACGGCAAATCTGGGATCTGGTGCGAATTCAACTTTTGTCTTTAGTGGTGGGGTTTCTGCGGCGGCTTGGACAATTTTCGCAGGTTCGCTGTTTCCGCCAAACATCATGAAGACAACTACTGCCATCGGTACCGATACCAGTCCTGTTATCAGCAAAGCCTTATTCTTACCTTGTTTGTGTAGAGGAATCTCTGTCCTTTGATCTTCGATTCCATCCTGTTTGGGAATTGAGTCATCGTAATTTAATGGCACTAATTCCTTGCTAGAATCCGATGACACACTGCTAGATTTATGGGGAAACTGGGTAGTTATGCCATTCAATTCACAAAAAAAGTCTGAATCTAAATTGCCTGAGTTGAGATTACCTGAAAGTGGTTCGGAAGCGGCTTTTGTGTCTGGAGATATGACTTTCGGGTTGGTATCCATTCTGTGAGCGTAATTACCTGATTAATTGAGTTGAGCTAGATCGAAATCCAGTTACTGAGGGGCAGCGGGAGACTGTGTAGGACTAGCTGGATCTACGGGAGCCGTTGGAGTCAAATCTGGTAAGATTGGCTTTGTATCCTGTGGTGTGTACTCTTCGATCGCGTAAATCTCCAGCCCTGCGGATCGCGCCATTGCAATTACACGAGATAAATCTTTACGATCTTTACTAGCTGCTGAGTCCACATCGGTTAAAGATGGGGGGACGACTGCCCGTAGGTAGACAGTTTTGTTAAACAGCACTACTTTTTCAGTGGCAGTGGCATCTAAAGTGGCACGATAGACTAAATTAGCCACAATCTGAATCTTCCACAACCGCTCGTCGCCATTGCCTTTGACCTCCACCGGATCTTGAATGTCTAGGGGAATGAAAGCCACTTCCGATTTCCCCTGAAGGATTTGAAGCTGTGCCATCAAAGGTGCAATTGAATTACCCAGAAACTCCTCGCGGAATTTATCGGCTAGCATCCAGGAACCACCCCAAACTGAGGTGGGGATTAATATTTTGCCAGTTTTCGACTCCACTGGCACCCCAGGATCTGCTTGGGGACGGCGAGGATCGTCTCCAGCAGCCACGGGTAAATATTGCCGCCAAGTGAACAGTTTATTCAGACTGCCGACGGTGAAGTCTTTAATAAGCTGTGGCGAACGATCTTTACCTTCATAGGCTTTAACCTCGATCGTTTTACCATTAACTAATTGCACCATCGTCGGCATGGGACGATGGGCGATCCCATTTATCCCCATCGCTTGGACTAATAATAAAATTAGGTTGAAAACAGAGATGCCTAAAGTCACTAAGATAAATAAGCCGATCTTGTTCTCATTTCCTCTGGAGCGATCTAGTTTGGTGAGGACTACAAGATCTTTAAATGAATCTGACATTTATCGGGATAGTGAGATTTGAAACGTATACCCCGTTTTAACCTGCGGATCGATCAAATGCCTTGAGACTTAATGCTGAATTCAAGCAGGAAAGTTAAATGATATTAGCCGACCGCAAAGCCGCTGTACTCCCGCGCATAGGGTGCTTGAAAGCCTAATACAATATCTTCTTTTGCTACGCCTTTGTCCATTAAAGCTTGCCCGATCTGCATTTCAGTCATGTTCTGTTGCACCCAGATTTTGCCATTGATGATGTCTAGATGTAAGTCACAATCGTAGACTCGTCGATTGTTACTCCACCCAATATCCATCACTTGATAGCGATCGTTTTCTCGATCGAAGATCGTCTGGGTTTGAACATCACCATTTGAAATCGGTACAGCAGCATACTCCTGCAAAACATCCTGCACAATTTGACGATACTTTGCTAATTTATCCATCTTTCAATCACCTCACTCACTGGTTCATAGACAATTAGTTTAATTTGATAACGCTCTACCGAAATTTTCAAAAACTCTTTCTGGAAGAACGCTTCATAAATTAATGTTGGGATTGCTAAATACAAAGAGCGATCGATATTATTAAGCTCTAGAGCTAGTCGATAATTAAGAAATTGACCTAAAGCTGCGTGGTAGTCGGTAATTGGTGAATCACCAGCAAAGGTTTTAATCTCAATCGCAATTCTTTCTTCGCCACGATCCGCAGCAACTATCCGCTCTGCACCCAGATCGATCTCGAATTTCGCCCCACCTGCTCCTACTTTAAGCGGATCGTCAGTTATCACCCATTTTTCCTTTTCCAGTGCAGTACGAACGGCATAATGGAATAAATCTCTAGCCATGACTTACCGATCCGATTCACTGCTTCTATTTTAGCCAATGTGAAACTATTAGTCAGGCGATATGGGTACTTTTGGAAAAATCGCCTCGCTGATGGTGCGTCTAGCCACTGGAACTGACAATACAACCGAGGTTGTAACTGTAGCGTAAAGGATAAAGCGATCGACCAATTGCTCCAAATGACTGACGGATGTAACAGCTACCTTGACTAGATAATGGTCGCTACCTGTCACACGGTAGCAAGATTCAACCTCTGGGGATTCTTGGAGCTGGGAGTTCGTCTATCACCCAGCAGTGCTTTTAATGATATGCAGGATTCAAATCCGACAGTGACATTTAGCTATGTTGCCGATGCCTTGAATCAGTTTGGGTTAGCTTATCTTCACGCGATCGAGCCTCGCATTCAAGGAAATGTTACCATTGCCGAGACTGGAAAAGGTTTAGGCACAAGGTTTTTTCGTTCGATCTTTCAAGGATCGATCGTTACCGCAGGCGGCTATACCTACTCAACCAGCCATTAACTTGGCGATCGCTGGACGCTCGTAGCAACGTTGTAACCAGCCCGTGACGTTGGCGAACGGTTTTAGATCGACATCCATCATCCCCATCCAGCCAACAATTCCTTGGAGGTGGGTATCGACAAGAGTATATTCGGCAAGCAAGAACGATCGCCCCTCTAGTCCGCCGTCAAGAATGCTGAGACAGTCCGCGAGGTCAGACTTTGCCTTCTCCATCGCGATCGCACTTTTCTGTTCGGAGGTAACTTTTTCGTCGGCATTGGTTGCTGGATCTCC
>CASBPY010000178.1 GCA_949127675.1 Synechococcales cyanobacterium PMM_0072 | reverse complement strand
TTTCAAGAATTTGGTGAAATGAAAGTCTCTCTGAGTATAGCTTCTAGCACCTGAATCCTTACGCCTGAAGTAATGTTTCTAATTTCGTTTGTTCTAGCTCTGTTAATTGCGAATGAGCCATCATTAATAATATTTTATTTTCTAACCCCTTTAGATCTAACTTGAGTCTAATCTTATTCAAATTCTTGTTAATTAATTTTTGAACGTGAAATCTATCTATCACAATTTTAGCATTAGGGAAAACTTCTTTGATAATTTTTGAAAAACCACCCCACATGTCAACACAAACCTCTTCTACTTGCTCTCTTACCTCTTGAGGTATGTGCTTTAATGCTTTGATAATGTCATCACTTTTATGTGAATCTATTACTTCCAACAAAGAACTTTTATCTAGATCTGTGAGAATAGTGGCAAAATTACCCCGACCTTTCCTTCTGCTAAATTCATCCAAACTTAGTCTTTTCGGCATTCCCCAGTCTTGATTAGTGATTTCTATTTTAGAAAGTTCATTAAATATTTTTTGAACCTTTTTACTACCTAAATTTTCACTTCGACTAACTTGTTCTACAGTCAAATCTTTCACTGCTGCGTAGATGTATTTTTTGTATCTATTGGTGAGGAGCTGTTTGGAATCTAGCCAAGATAGAATTAAAATTAAGCAAAAAGAAACTAGTATGGGTCAAGACATTTAAAGCGAGAATATCTAGCTTAGAAGGAGAAAGAACTTTTGCTATCGTCATGAATGCAAGTTCTTTAGAGACTGCTATCGATTCCTTCGATGAAGGATAGAGCCTGTCAAGCCTTAGTCAAATTTTTTCAGTGTCTATCCGTAGATCATAAGTATGACAGGCGGAAAAATTTCAAGTTATCGCGCCGAGGTGATACTCAATCGAACCCCCAAAACCTACAAACCGATCGAGAGTCTGGTAAGATATTCACTTGGGAAAATGCGGACTTGTGCCGCTTAGGGATGCATCTAGAGCTATGGTACACATCAAACAGGTAGAACTGTCGCATTTCAAGTCTTTCGGTGGTACTACCAAAGTCCCAATTTTGCCTGGATTTACTGTAGTATCGGGGCCGAATGGTTCGGGTAAGTCGAATATTCTCGACGCGCTGTTATTTTGTCTCGGATTGGCTAGTTCTAAGGGGATGCGGGCAGAACGGCTGCCGGATTTGGTAAATCACGATCGCAATACCAAAGGTGCCTCAGAAGCGATTGTGACGGTGACTTTCGATCTGGAGAATGACGAGCCAGCACCGGAGGTGAAGATTGTCGATATTAGTAGCTTGTCGCCAGCTCCACTACGAGAACGATTAGCGAGTGAGTGGATGGTGACGCGGCGGCTGCGGGTAAATGCTCAGGGTGGCTATACGTCGAACTATTCGATTAATGGGGAGGCTTGCAATCTGGCGGAGCTGCACGATCAATTGAATGCGCTGCGGATTTATCCTGAAGGTTATAACGTCGTGTTGCAGGGGGATGTCACCAGCATCATCTCGATGAATAGCAAGGAGCGGCGGGAGATTATTGATGAGTTGGCTGGTGTGGCGGCTTTCGATCGCAAGATCGATCGAGCTAAGAGTACACTGGATGAGGTAAAAGAAAAGGTCGAGAAATGCAATATTGTGGCAGCAGAATTGGTGGCGCAACGCGATCGATTAGCCCAGGATAAAATCAAGGCTGAAAAGTACCAAAGATTGCGGACGGAATTTCAACAGAAGTCTGTAGAAGAGGTAGTATTGAAATGGCGGAATCTGCAACAGAAACAGTCAAATATTCAGGCAGATTTAGGTAAGGGTAAAGTTGCGCTGGTGGAATTGGATCGGCAAGTAGTTGATCTACAAGGGGAGATCGGTACAACTACGACAGAAGTTGAGCGGCTGAATGCTTGTGTGCGGGCATTGGGTGAGGAGAAATTATTAGCTGCTCAGGCAGAGTTGGCGACGCAGCAAGCAGAGCAACGGTTGTTAGTTCAGCAGCAACAAGAGCTGACTACAAATCGGGCAAATACTCATACTAGTCAACAGCAATCTGCAACCCAATTAGCTAACTACCAGAAGGAATTTAAAGGTTTAACTGGTAGCCAAAAACAGTTAGAAACTACCGAATTAGCAAAATTAAAGATCGATCGCGATAAGACTCAATATCGACTAGAAACAACTAAAGAAAAAGCCAGTACGATCGCTTCGGCATCTTCGGCATGGGTGGAGGAACAAACCCAAGTTACCCGCCAGATTGAAACGACACTTCAGTTATTAAGTAAACAGCGGACAGCACAAGCCCAACTGACCGAACGTCGTAGTCAACTAACGGCAAAGATTGCTGAAGAAACCGATCGCTTGGCAACCGTTAACCCTGAGCTAATTGGCAACCAAAATAAAATTACTCAGCTTCAAGATAAACTCGCTCAATCCACAGGTGAATTAGCAGTATTAGAAAACAAACTTACCGCCGTTCAAACTAACGTTGATACCCAACTAGAAACCCAAAAACGATTACTCCAAGAACAGCGCGATAAACAGCGATTAGTCGATAAATTAGAAGCCCAGAATCAAGTCCAACAAGAAGCCCAAGGTACCTTCGCCACCAAAATCATCCAGGAAGCCAAAATCCCTGGTGTACATGGCTTAGTCGCCCAATTAGGCAAGGTAGATCCTGCCTATCAATTAGCTCTAGAAATCTCCGCCGGAGCCAGACTCGGTAACTTAGTCGTTCAAGATGATGGCGTAGCTTCCCGTGCGATCGAAATCCTCAAACAAAAGCGCGGTGGACGGGCGACATTTTTACCATTAAATAAGATTAATCCCCAACCATTACGCGAGAACGCCGCATTAAGATCGACTCAAGGTTTTATCGATTATGCAGTTAATTTAGTAGACTTCGATCGCGAGTACGAAAATATCTTTAATTATGTCTTTGGTGGGACAATAGTATTCGACAGACTCGATCGAGCGCGGAGTCTACTCGGCAAACATCGCATCGTCACCCTCGATGGCGAACTGCTCGAAGCCAGCGGCGCGATGACAGGGGGAAACATCTCGAATAAATCCACCCTCCACTTTGGTACCGCCGACGCGAGTGAATCCGCCGAAGTCCGCACCCTCCAACAGCGACTCGCCCAAATCGAACAGATCCTCCAAGTCAGTATCGAAGTCGTCAACAACAGCAACACCGAACTGCGCCAATTAAGCACCGCCGTCGCTGATACCCGCCAAAATCAACGAGAAATCAAACTCAATTTCGATCGCAATCAACAAGAAATTGGTCAATTAATAACCCAACAAACCCAACTCCAGAGCCAGATTGCTAAAAATCAACAAGATCTCGATCGAACCATCACCGATCTCACAGCCCTAGAACAAACCCTACCAGCCCAAGAAGCTACTCTTGCCCAACATCACAGTGCATTAGCCGAACTCGAAAAATCAGGCGTACACAGCGATTGGCAAGCCATCCAGACAGAGATCAAATCGATCGAACAACAATTCCAACAACGTCAACAAGCCTTAACCAGCGTTGAACATCAACTCCAAGAGATTGATCGACAACGCAGTGTTCTAACCGAAAAAATCTCTGAAAATCAACGTCGTACTAGTGAATATATCGAACAGATTGGAGGACTCGATCGCAAACTCACCGATATTCAAACTAAAATAACCGTAATTAATGACGGAATTACCACCACAAAAGCCGCATTAGTCATCCTAGACAAAGAACTCGGTACCGACAAACAAGAGCGCGACAAAGCCGAAGCCAAACTGCGTCAACTCCAGCTCAACCTCCAAGAACTCCAGTGGGAGCAGCAAAAACTCACCCAACTCCAACAAC
>CASBPY010000177.1 GCA_949127675.1 Synechococcales cyanobacterium PMM_0072 | reverse complement strand
GGTTAGGGGTTAGGGGTTAGGGATTAGAGGGTAGATTTGTACAGAGAAAAGGACGCTTGCGTCCAAAACACTATCCCCTATTCCCTATTCCCTAAATTAACTTGTCTCGAAGCTAATCTTGCCTTGCCAGAATTTGCCCAGTCCTGGAGGAATTGAATTTGGGATTGGGCGGTGACTGCGAGGGGAATCATTTGAGTTGCTGATTCTAGAATATCATCAGTAGTGAAATCACGGTTCTGGCTAAAGCCAATGTGCATTGCTTCAATTAAGGTTTGCTCGATTTCTGCGCCTGAAAAATCGTTGGTTTCATAGGCTAATCGATCGATATCATAGTTCGCAAGGTTATGAGGACGAAGTTTAGTCAGATGGACGTTGAAAATTGCGCCGCGTTCCGCTCTGGTGGGTAAACCGACAAAGAAAATCTCGTCGAATCTGCCCTTACGCAGCATTTCAGCCGGAAGTGAATCAATATTATTCGCAGTTGCAACCACAAAAACAGGGGAAGTTTTTTCGGTTAGCCAGGTGATAAATGTCCCAAATACCCGACTCGATGTGCCTGCATCTCCCTTGCCATCGATTCCAGCAAAGGCTTTATCGATTTCATCAATCCATAACACGCAAGGAGAAAGAGCTTCGGCTAGTTGAATCATCTGTCTGGTGCGAGACTCCGATTCACCTACCAATCCACCAAACAAACGTCCGACATCCAAGCGTAATAGGGGTAAATACCAGTGATGGGAGATTGCTTTAGCCGTGAGCGATTTACCAGTGCCCTGAATTCCGACCAGGAGCAGCCCTCTGGGATAAGGCAGACCATATTGGCGAGCGCGATCGGAAAAGGAACCACCACGGCGCAGCAACCAGTCTTTGAGGTTATCCAAACCACCGATATCAGTGATCTGTTCCTTGGCAGGATAGAAATCGAGGATTTGGGTTTGGCGGATAGTTTGACGCTTTTCGGCAAGTACCAATTCTACATCATCGGGACGAATTTCGCCGTGGGTGGCGATCGCACGAGCTAATACCCGCCGAATTCTGTCCAGTGATAAACCCTGACAAGCACGAACCAAGTCATCTAATTGTTGATGACTGAGATGATTGACGGTAGCATTGAGCAATCGATCGATCTCGACTTTGATTTCGGTAGCTGTTGGCAATGGAAATTCGAGTAGGACGATCGCTTCACTCAGATCGCTGGGGATAGTAATCTGGGGGGAGAGAATGACGATATTTTTGGGTTCAGATTTGAGTTTGCGAGCTAAGTTCCTGAGTTTTCGCGCAACAGATACATCTTCAAGGAAGCGGTGATAATCCCGCAGGATAAAGATCCCCGACACATCAGGGCTGAGTTTATCGACAAATTCTAGAGCTTGGAGTGGATTACGTTTCCCATAGCCCAGATCGTTGGGATTGCCCTGATAACCATCTACAAAATCCCAGATGTAAATCGGACGATTTCCTTGCTGCTGGGCAACTCTAGCGATCGATCCTTCGACCCGTTCTTCTTCGCTAGTGGGAATATAGATTAGTGGCGATCTCGCCCGTAATAGTAATTCAAATTCTGTACTAAAGGTCATATTCGAGGTTCAGAATTTCTCAGCAGCGACTTGAGTATATTTCCTATAGCTTAATCGATTATCAAAAAAGCATACCAATTAAGTAATTTTTAGGATGTTGTTCCTGTTGGATATAATTGTAAGCAAGATGATTGTGGACTAATTATGTCAGAAGAACGTTTCGATCGGCTTGAAAATCAGTTAGGACAAGTTATTCAAGGTATGGCAACCATGCAGCAAAATATGTCAACCATACAGCAAAATATGTCAACCATGCAGCAAAACATAGTAGACATCCAACAAAATATGGCGACTAAACAGGATTTAGCTCTCGTACAGCGAACTGTGAGTGACATTCGCACAGATATTGCTGTTTTGAGCGAACGTGTAGATAGTCTGGAAGTAACGACCCGAATCGGGATTCGGGACTCAATCCGTAATCAAAGATCGATGATTAATAATCTTAATTACGATCTCGCCAATCAGGAACGTGTATCAACTCGTTTACGCAGTCGGGTTGAGCGATTAGAAGACATCAACAACTCGATTGAACCTGAAGCATAAAGATGTTTTGAGATCGAGATCAATGCTTCTGGCAAGCCTATAGATAGTTTATTGCCGATCGATCCGAACACAAACCCCTATAATTAAGTCTCCTCGTCACCAACGCTTCAAAAACTGATCTGGTTAACTTAAATCCGACTTCTTCCTTTAGTATCTCCATGCACTTGGAAGTTGTCAAATGATCGGGTATGTTGAATATACCCGATCGTTTCCCAGTTGAATTAATCGGCTAAAAACGATCGATCTAATCTAATTTAAGAACATCTTGAGTTCCTTGACGACGCTTCGTATCTTTTGCTTGGTAGGTATTAATACAAGCATCTTTTTTATACATAACGCAGGAGAGATATTCCGTAGTTTCGATGATTGCCGCCCGCAAGGCTTTACCAACGGGAGCTTTCTTCTCTTCGGAGGAATTACTTCCAGTTTGGAAGCCCATGATGCCGATACTATTACGGCTCGCTTCGGCTTTATCAGTCGCACGACCTTCGATGGTGCGGGAATAAGCCACTTCTCCGGTGGTGGTATCGACAACTCGGAGATCGATGGCAACATAAGCTTCAACTTCGCTCTTCTGTCCGCCAACACCAGCGCAGATCCCCATGAAGCAACCGCTAGTCTGATTCCCACCTGATTTCTTACTTACCCCTTCCTCAAAAGATGTCACACGACCAAGTACGACATACTGCGCTCCGGTCAATTCACCTTTTTTTGCCCTAGTTGTCTTTTTCACTAGCCCTGCTTCGGCTAATTCTTGCTCGGACAGAACTGACTGCAATTTTTGTCTCTCAACGACTTTAAAGTTTCCAGTCGCGGATAGCTCATTACTTAGCGCATCTCCCAATTGACTAGCGGTACTCGATTTCCACCACCACCAATTCGTTTCATTCTTAAAAGATGGCACGGAAATCGTTGGTTTGGTCTGAGCTAATACAGGGCTATTGACAATTCCAACACTAGAACTCACTATCGTCAAAGCCATCAGTAATCTAGCTGCAATTTGTGTTTTGTGTAATAAAGTTTTCATAGGATATGTTTTGCTCCGTAATATTACTCAGCCATAAAAGATGTTTTAAGATCAGTCTTGACAGAGCATGTAGTAGCTATACATTATCACACGCTTTGTCAAGCTATAAACCAGCACGGTTTTACGAATTGAAAGATTAAGTGTAACAGCGTAGAGATCTTTGCGGATGGTATTGCGGTATTGGTTCAAAAATTGTGTCAGAAGAACGTTTCACCCCGTAGGTAATCGAACCTGAAGGGTAAAGTGACTAGAATCCTGACACTACAGACTTTGAAATAATTCCTTTTAGTACCAAACCCCCAGACCATAACCGCTATATAATTAGGGCTGCTAGTCACGAACGCTTCAAAAACTGAGATGGTCAACTTAAATCCTACTTCTTCTTTTAGTATCTCCATGCACTTGGAAGTGCCCAATCGATCGGGGATGCTGGCGAGTATCGCTCAGGGTATCGCTTCTGTCGGCGGCAATATCAGCTCCCTCGATATTACTGAGCAAACGCGGGTGCTATCACGGATTGATGTTACTGTTGATGCGACTAGTACCGAGCATGGCGACCAAATTGTTGAAGTAGTCAAGTCGATTCCTGAAGTGCGGTTGACCAGCACCTTCGATCGAACCATGCAACTCCATCGCGGTGGTAAAATTCGGATGGAGAGCAAGATTCCCCTGACCCGTCAGTCGGATTTGGCGATGGCTTATACGCCAGGTGTAGGACGGGTGTGTATGGCAATTGCCAATGAACCAGAACGAGTTTATGAATTGACAATTAAGTGTAATACTGTAGCGATCGTCTCAGATGGTAGCGCGGTATTAGGCTTGGGCAATTTAGGTGCAGCCGCTTCGATGCCTGTGATGGAAGGCAAGGCGATGTTATTTAAGGAATTTGCGGGATTGGATGCATTCCCGATCTGTTTAGATACTCAAGATACCGAAGAAATTATCAAAACTGTCAAACATCTCGCCCCTGTATTTGGCGGGATCAATCTCGAAGATATTGCCGCACCACGTTGTTTTGAAATCGAAGCACGGTTGCGGGCAGAATTAGATATACCCGTCTTTCACGACGATCAACATGGTACCGCGATCGTCACCCTCGCTGCCCTTTTAAATTCCCTCAAACTGGTCAAAAAATCGCTCGATACGGTCAAGATCACCATTAATGGTGCAGGTGCGGCGGGGATTGCGATCGCTAAATTATTCACTACTGCTGGAGTCAAGCATATCTGTATCTGTGACTCCAAAGGAATCATCTCCACCAGTCGCACTGATTTAAACCCCGAAAAAATAGAATTTGCGGTCGCTCAAACTGGAACCCTCGCTGATGCAATGGTGGGAGCGGATGTCTTCCTCGGAGTCAGCGCACCTGGTGTTGTCAGTGTGGAAATGGTCAAATCGATGGCAAAGGATGCGATTGTCTTTGCAATGGCGAATCCAATTCCCGAAATCCAACCTGAATTAGTCAGCAATGATGTGGCGGTAATGGCAACTGGACGGAGTGATTATCCCAATCAAATCAATAACGTCCTGGCTTTCCCTGGTGTATTTCGCGGCGCGATCGATTGTCGCGCCAGTGAGATTAGCATTAATATGTGCTTAGAAGCCGCTAAAGCGATTGCTTCTCTGATCAATCCCAATGAACTGAACCGCGAATACATCGTGCCGTCTGTGTTTGATAAACGGGTAGCTACGGCGGTTGCTTCAGCGGTGCAGAAGGCGGCGCGGGAGGAGGGGATTGCTAAGTATTAAGGTGCTAAATCATGCGAGAATAGAAGGCTATTAGCTAAAATCTGACAATCAAAAATATAGGTATTTTAAGCACATGCAAGTAGGCGATCGCGTTCGTGTCAGTACATCCGTAGTTATTTATCATCACCCCAAAAATCGCGGTCAAGCTGTCGATATCCAGAACCAAGAGGGGACGATCGATAAAATCGCTACGGAATGGAAGGGTCGCCCTGTGAGTGCTAATTTCCCACTATTGGTCAAGTTTGACAATGACAAGCTCCGGGCGCACATGCGCGAAGATGAGATCGAAGTAATTTAAAGTATTGATGGGAAAATCCAAGGGTACCCATGAAGGGCACCCCTACAGATAACTTGTAGGAGTGCCCAAATATCTACAGTAATTACTAATATTTTCCCCTTGGTACAAGATTTGAGCTATCCCACCAATCGATAAAACCAGTCTTCAATCACATTCCCCCACGCCGATTGCGAGAAGACAGTTTCAGCAGCATGACGACAATCAGCTCGATCGATCTCATTTAACCTACCGATTGCCACCACTAAGCCCTCTACGCTATCTGGTTCGACCAAAAACCCTGTTTTACCATCCGTGATGATTTCCGCAGGACCACCCCGCCGATAGGCGATGAGTGGGACACCACAGGCTAAGGCTTCGATCGCCACATTCCCAAAAGCTTCCACCCAACGGGGAGTCATCAACATCCCCTTGCAAGTACGAAGGGCTTGCTGCAATTCATGAGTCGGCAAAAAGCCCAAATATTCAATTGGCGCGTTCGGATAGTCCCGTTGAATTTGCGCCCAATAATCAGGATCTTGGATTTTGCCATAATCTTCAGCTTGACCCCAGTTCGATCGGCAGCCGCTACCGCATCTTCGAGAGCCTTTTCAGGTGAAATCCTGCCCAACCAAGCCAGCTCGTCTGCTGGAGTCGCACAGTACTCGTAGACAGCCGGATCGACACCGCTACCACCGACAACACAACACAAATCGCCAAAGCTAAATGTCTCCGCCTGGGTACGGGTACATACCCCGATCGATCCAGGAAAATCTATGGCTACTTGATTGATGATGAGATCGATCGCCGCTATCTGCGAACCCATACTCACAAAATGGGCAATTGGTCGATCAAAAAACGGAGTCAAATAAAAGGGCAGCCAATCAAAAGCGGTATTGAAAATGATGTCATAATCAACTTGAATTTCTCTCGCCTTTGCCCACATATTCGCCAAGACGGGATTTCCTGGCATCACAATTGATGCGGCTAAATCCTGGGTTTGGGCGGTGAGTTGAAGTTCTCCAGGTACTTGAATGATCGATAGATCACCTAACTTAGAATTGTAAGGTGCGATAATATCGATCTCATGTCCCCGCGATCTTAACTCTCTGGCAAGGTTGGCGATCGTCAGTTCTATACCACCGCCTAAGCCAGAACCTAAGGCACCTACAGGCGTAGAAAGAATCAGAATCTTGAGTCTGGATTGAGGTGACGAGGAGATATTCAAAGGGATAAGAGCTGAGATTAATTAATGCTTTTAATTTTACATCCACTATTCACTATTCTTGGCGACAACGCAGTCTTTGCTTAAAAGCTTGCTTTGTCTCCGCATCTAACAAGCTCCAAATACCTAGTGTCCCAGAGAAGAAAAACACAATACTCGCTACATATAGAATCGAAATTGATAAAGCGACCCACCAAGCCCAAGTTTTGAATTGACGGAGCTGAAAAATTACCACTTCTAACATCATCCCCATTCCAAAAATACCAATCCCTACCCACATAGTATTTAGAATTGACTGAGGACTGGCATCTACTAATTTTTCTGGTGGGATAGCGATTAGAATCCCGTAAGGATTGCGAAGAATTAGAACTAGGAAAGTATATAAATAAATTGTGAATCCCACATTCCAACGTAAACGTTTGAGTTTATTCCAGTAAGTAATAATTCCAATAATGCCTGCGATCGCGATTGTGTCAGACCAGAATTGGAGATTGGGATGGGGGGCTTGGATGCTACCGCTATTGAATACAAACATTAGAATCAGCATCGTAATTGGTACCGATCTCAAGCTCCAGATTGTTACCAGTAATGATGTGGGCGTTGCCATGTTTGTGAGGAGCATCAATCTAAATAATAAATTTGATAGAGTTCGATTCTAGATTAATTCAGTTATTATTAATTAGCTGGCGATATTCTTGACGTTTTATTCAAACCAAAACTAGTAATTGAAATGCTAGAAATAATTAGCAATGATTAAAACTGTAATCAATCGACAAAAATTAGATCGAATTTATCTATCACAATCATAACAAACACCACTAAAATGAAATCCGCCAAAGTGCTGACAGCAGGATCTTGACTCAGATGTCACCGGAAACCGGACAAGGTTTGCTAAAGTGAGAAGTGTAGACTCCAAGGGCATTTAAGGAAGCAATCCAATGGCAGCAAAACTTTTACTAGTAGATGATGAACCAGGCTTGCGGGAAGCGGTGCAAGCTTATCTGGAAGATAGTGGGCATATCGTTCAAGTGGCAAGTAGTGCTAAGGATGCTTGGGAATTGCTCCAACAACAGTTGCCAGACTTAGTGATTTCAGATGTGATGATGCCTCAGGTAGATGGCTATCAGTTTCTCAAGCAGATGCGCGAAGATCCTCGGTTCAAAGCAACTCCGGTAATTTTCCTAACTGCCAGAGGGATGAAGGCAGATCGGATTTCTGGTTATCAAGCTGGTTGTGATGCCTATTTATCCAAGCCTTTCGATCCTGATGAGCTGATTGCGATCGTCCAAAATCTCCTAGAACGCCGTGTGGTTGCGGTAGCAGCGTCCCAAAATCCAGAAATGGAAGGCATTGCCAAACAAATCGCCGCCGAGCTACGGGGGATGCTTAACCCCACTAGCGGCATTGTCAAAACACCACCCCCAATTCGGATCGATCTGACTCCCCGCGAACAGAGTGTACTGGATTTAGTCGCAGCGGGTTTGATGAACAAGGAAATCGCCAAGCAACTGGAAACGAGTGTGCGAAATGTCGAGAAGTATGTCAGCCGACTATTCGGTAAGACTGGTACGAATAGTCGGACTGAGTTGGTGCGGTATGCCTTAGAACATGGTTTGACTAATTAAGAGAAGCATTGCGTAGGGTGTGTTACGGCGCACCCCTAACGCACCCTACCCACTATCCCCTGTTGACTTTTCTTCTAGTATTTTTGCGGAGATATCTGCGCCGATAATTTCGGTTAGATCTGATCCGCTTCTTTCTCACAGTCGGCTTAGGTTTGGCTTCTTCCTGTCTGATCGTAGGATCTTCAGCAGGTTTCGTCGTTGGTTCTTCTGGCTTGTCTTTAGGCTTTTCCATCTTAGTTGGATCGAAAATATTGGCAACCTGAAGAGTGGCTAATTGTCGCTCCAAAACCTTAGTTTCAGCAACTGTTTCAAATGCCCGAATATTACTCATAGTGCCGATCGTTTTAAGATTCAGCAGCGAGAGATTTAGTAGAGTTTCTGGGACGACTTTTTCAACTAAGGATAATAAACTATACGCCACAATATAGGTTTCGGAACCAATGCTGATTGTTTGACCTTTAGTATAATAAGTGGTCGCAAAAGAGCCACCACCAAAGACACTAATAAAAGCTTGAAAATTACCAAATTCAAATTGACCATTGGTACTCATTGCTCGCCATTCAGGAGTTAATTTTTTTAACTCGATCGAAGTAGGTACACTATTACCACTCAAAACACTTGCCAAACTAGGTTCGGCAGCTAATCTACTGTCTTGGACTATTACTGGCTCGATTTCTGGCATAGCAGCCCAGGCAATTGGCTCAATCGTCCCGATCGCCATAACTCCCAGCATTCCCCAGCAAATTTTTCTGATATTCAACATGTAAAATAGATGCATTAACTTGGGACATGATATCACTTCCAAGTATGCATTTATCATGATCCTAAATGTCTCGATCGATTGAAATTAGACCATCTAAATCTAAGTATTCGGCAAGCCACTTGTCTAGTCCCAATTCTCAGATTCTAAATCTAGTTCTGCTTTCGATTGAGCTGGATCGGTTGGAATACTTTTAGCGATAGTTTGAGGGAAAATCTCTGGAGATTTGGCGGTTTCTGAGATGGTAGTTGTCGGTGGCTGCACTGGAGTTCCTAGTGGTTTTGTCGGAGTTACGGCTGGTTTTACTTCTAATTTGATCCAAGCTTCTTCTTCAACGGCAGGATCGATGATCACAGGCTGAACAAGTTGTGGGACAGGTTTGGGCAGATGATCCTCGATCGAAGCCACTTCCTGACTGACAGAGGTACGAATAGTAGTTTTTTTCAGTGCGGGGTCTGGTTGTTTTGGGGTAACTGTAGTGACTGGATCAGTAGATTTTATCGGTTTTGGAGCTGAGGGCTTTACACCTAATTTTTCTTTGAGCTTAGTTGTACTCGGAATCGGTGTTTGCTGTTTGACTGGGACTAATTGACGACGGAGGGTGAGGGTTTGCCATGCCAACCAGCCTAAGAGGGCAACACTAGTGGTTTGTCCCAGCAAAATCCCCCCCGTCTCTTGACGCGCATAAATCCAGAGCACGAGAGCATAAAAGAAACCAACCCCACTCCAGATAAAATCCTGTTTGCGATGGATTTCGGGAAAGAAGAAGGCGGAGATATACAAACCAACGCTACCCGCGCCTACTAAGACAGCTAAGATGTATGCCAGCATTTTTTATGGAGATAGGGGATAGGGGCTAGGAAATAGGAAATAGGGGAAAGGAAATAGGGGACGGTGAACAAAGTGACGAGGGAGATTTTTCCACTCCCTAATCCCTATCCTCTTCTCCCTAGACTGCTGCTACAACAGCTTCTACTTTTGCTGGTAATAGCTCAAAGTTGGAGAAACTAAACTCGGTAGTACTAGGCGTACCATCTGCTTCAACACCTTCGATGATCCGTTGACTCAGGAGTTGGTACCCGCCGACTTTTTGGTAGTTGTCTTCAAAGACGATTTTCTCGCTTTTGATTACGCCAGTCTCGGGATCGGCATATAGAGAATCATAACGGTGAGAGAGATAGCCCTCGCCAGTATCGTGACTGCTGAAGGTGTCGATCGTCACCATGATCCCATGTAGATGGCGATGAACGTGGCATACTTCATTATTGCGGAGTTTGTACCGATCGCCCATTGGTTTTTCTGGCATCAGGATCTCAACGGCACCTGTGGCATCAGTTTCACCGTAAGCGAAGGTATTCATGCTGTGGGTTTCGGCAAAGGTCCGGCGGACGCGGTGGATAGCGACTTCGCGCAGTTGTCCGATAATTGATTTACGGACTTCTTCATCATCGATGCCAGTGACTTCAGCACTCAAATTCGCTTTAACTAAGATGGTGCCAGTCAAAACTTGATCACCTTTTTGATATTTGACTGCGGCGGTGTAACCTGGAAAACCAGGCTCCCAAGTATAACGATTCTCGTAAGCAGCCTGAAATAATTCCTGTGCCGATTTTGATTCTGCCATCTTGCCTAATGTTGTTATTTGGTATTTAATCCTATTTTAGGGATTTTTTCTTTGGATTTTCGGTTTAAGGCGATTTCCTGTCTACATTGGCGTTAGTCTAAGCCTGAGCTTTGCGCTGACATCAACGCTGGGTCAACGAATGATGGTAAATTAGCCAAGATGACTAGCTCTGATCTCCCACTATCAAATCCCGACCTTCTTGCTGTAGCCACAGCTTTTGCTGTGGAGCGTCAAGTTTTGACACCAGAACTCACCGAGTCAATGGAGGATAAAGAAAAAATTGCAGCGGGATTGCTCTTATGTTTATCGATGATTGTCGATCGCACGATCGACAACATTAAGATAGAAGGACTCGATCGCATCTATCCTCCAGGCCGCAATCAAGGGTTAATTGATTTTAAACTAGTTTGTCGTCTACCGACTCAAGCTCAAGTTCAATTGGGGATTTGTATCTTGCCATTCGCTGATGCTGAAGTCGTCAGCACAGCTTGTACAAAGCTTTTAGTCTACAAGGATTTTGGACTCGATCGATTGTGCTTGATCCGTCCAAGGGATTTGATGACTAATGTGCGTCAATTACCCACTTGTTTACCGAAGTTACTCTCGACTGATATTGGTGGCAATTTTATCCCGCTCAAGTCCAAGGATGTCTTATTTTTGTTGACGACACTATCAGTATTTCAACAGAAGCAGCACCATGGAATCACAAATGAGCTAATTTTTGCCTATTTGAGCAAGGAGGAATTATTAATTAAGAATGAGCTGATTAAAAGTATTCTGGTTTCAGCACAATTCTAAATTAGGCTTTAGGTGTTAGGCTTGATCAAATTTAGAGATATTGAAAGACTACTGTGGATATTATTACAATTCTGCGATCGGATTACGCTAAATTCCCGATCGATCAAAACTATCAAATCTACGCCGAAGATGTATACTTCCAAGATCCATTGAGCAAGTTTCGGGGACTTAACCGCTACAAAAAAACGATCGCATTTATTCAGACTTGGTTTAAAGATCCACAGTTGGAATTATACGACATCGATCGAGTCGAACAACTAATTACCACCCGCTGGTCTTTGAGCTGGAATACTCCGCTACCTTGGTATCCACGAATTGAAATTACTGGGAGAAGTGAAATGCTATTAAACGATTTAGAATTAATTATCAGTCACGTTGACTATTGGGATTGTGCTCCATTAGATGTATTGAAACAACACTTTAAATTGGTGAATCGTGAATCGTGAATCGCTAAGAAGGGATCCGGTCCTAAACCCTAATTAACTATCCACTATTCACTATTCACTGTTCACTGGTTCCCTATCCCCGATTCCGTTGCGACCAGACCCGCGTAGGCAGACCCCAAACATAGATAAAGCCTTCCGCAGCCTTGTGGTCAAATTGATCATCCTCACCATAGGTAGCCAAGTCCATATCGTACAGACTGTACTCTGACTGCCGCCCGACGATCACCGCATTGCCCTTAAATAGCTTGATCCGGATATTGCCAGTGACTCGCGCTTGGGTTTGCTCAACAAAGGCATCCAAGGCTGTCTTGAGCGGCGAATACCACAGACCGTTGTAAACGAGTTTGCTATAGGTTTCTTCGATGCCGCGCTTGTATTGGGTGACATCGCCTGTGAGGGTGAGGCTTTCTAGCTCACGGTGAGCTTGAATCAGGACAGATAAGGCGGGAACTTCATAGATCTCGCGAGATTTAATCCCGACGAGACGGTTTTCGACCATATCAATTCGCCCAATCCCATGATTGCCGACGATTTGATTCAAGCGACTAATCAAACTGACTGGATCTAGGGCAATCCCATTGATGCTAGTTGGTGAACCGCAAGTAAAGCCAATCTCAATATATTCTGGCGTATCGGGAGTATTCTCGATCGCTTTAGTCAGTGCATAGACTTCTTCGAGCGGCTCTACCCAAGGATCTTCGAGGGGTCCCGCTTCGACGCTACGTCCGAGTAAGTTTAAGTCCACACTGTAAGGAGATGACTTTTTCACAGGTGAAGGAATACCGCATTTCTCACCATAAGCGATCGTTTGTTCGCGGCTCATCCCCCATTCCCGTGCTGGTGCTAGCACTTTGAGGTTAGGATTGAGAGCAGCGATCGAGACATCAAATCTGACTTGATCGTTACCCTTGCCAGTACAACCGTGGGCTACGGCATCCGCGCCGTACTCCTCAGCCGCTTCGACGAGCAATTTGGCAATCAACGGACGGGCTAATGCTGTAGACAGCGGATAACGATTTTCATACAGTGCATTCGCCTTGAGCGCGGGGAAGGCATAATCGGTAATAAAACTCTCTGTAGCTTTAGCAACCAGCGAGACACTCGCACCAGAATTGAGAGCTTTGATCCGAATTGGTTCCAATTCATCCCCTTGTCCCAAATCTGCGGCGAGGGTAATTACTTCTTCCACACCCCATTCCTGCTTGAGGTAAGGAATACAGACGGAGGTATCTACTCCACCAGAGTAAGCAAGTACAACTTTTTTAGCGCGACCCATAATTTTTATTTGTTATGACGAGTCTTTATTATCTAGTGAATTGTGGATAGTGGATAGTGTTTGGTGGATGGTGGTTGGTGGACTTTTGCGCTAGCGCAAAAAGAAAAGATGCCAGATCACTGAAGATCCGGCACCTTTGAGGATGATATTTACATTTGATCGCTTAATTCACTATTCACTATTCACTATCCACTATTCACCAAATTAAGATTTAGCTTCTAACCGAGCGTAGAATAAACCGCGAATTTTGACTTCTTTGGGATCTAGAGCACCTAAATCTGTATCAGAAGGTTGTTCGCTTTCAAAAATACCAGCGATTTCGCCAGTTGCACTGTTAACTTTAGCAACTTCAAAGTTGATTTTACCTTTACCAGTTTGAGCGCGTTTGGTGTTCTTGCGATTTCCTTGGCGATTTACTGCTTCTGCTTGGAGCGCATTAGCATCGACATAGCCACTGGCAACACCACGACCTTTAGGATCGAGGAAGACGTTACCACGGTAGGATGGGACTTTGTATTCACCCGCAAAGTCAGTAGAAGTAGTGATGCTTTCGACCCCAGGTTGGCTGGTAGCAACTAGTTCTTTGATCGTAAACAGGAATGGTACCAATTCACCACCAGGCATTTTGACGGTGACGGCTTGGAAATCAAGTCCATCTTCTTCTTTAAAAGTTAGGGTCCGATCTGCTGAGAGGGTAACAGAGCCTCTGATCTGGTCGAGGCTGGAAGTCGCCCGTGTGACCACTTTACCTGCGACAAACTCAGCTTCCTGACGTTTGTTTTGAGGTTCTTCTTTGACAAAATAATTGGTAGGTTGGATGCACATATCTACCAATTGGTAGCTCTTGGCTGCATCTAGCGGAATGGAACCCCGACTAGTATCGTCAATAACTGGACAATTATTTGCCAGCCCAGTGCCTCTAATGTCCTCGTAAGTCATTACCGTTGTTGCCGATACGGGAGCATCACTACAAGCTGTCAACAAGCCAATACAGATGGCAAGTAGAGCAGCAACTAATCCGCGAAATTTCATATTTAACCTCAAGCTTCGATATATTTTATGTTATTACAGTATTTGGTTGTCGTCAGCTTTAATCGAATTTAATTGAATGAATCTTCAAGATTATGTTCGATCGTCGCTGTAGACACAGTAAGATAATTGTCTTGTCGATCGGTATCTTACCAAAAAACAGGATCTAGAGCACCGCTTTTCTAGGATGGCTTTTGATTTTATCGGTAGAGTTAGCTTTTTATTCTCGACGCAAACCCTCAAGCCTAAAAATATAAATTTATATTAAAGATATTTGACAAATTAAGTTAGATGAACATCGAAAAAAACTCCTCTTCACACCCAGAATCAACATCAACAGGATTGCCATCTTCAATGCAGCCCCTCCCAGAGATTGCCGCTCAAATCCACGAAATTGCCGATCTTAATCGCGAAGATCCGATCGCACTCCTGCACCTCCTGCGGACTCTAGAACAACTCCATCGCGAAATTCAACAAAATTATTTTCAACCAGCTCTACCAAATAGTCGTCAAGCTTTGTATACGCTGTTGCGAGACATTGAAGAAAATGGCGGCTGGCCATACGTGCAACGATGGAAACTCCAAGCTCTATTCGCTAATTTACCAGAAACCGAAGAATAAACAACCAGCTCAGCTAAAGTCTTCTGCCCCATCTTCCTAAATACCTACCAATCCAAGCTGGATCGCGGTGTTATCCTCAGCAATTCGGCTGGACTTTGCAGTAGAAATACCAACCAATTTAGTGAAACTGGTAGAATTTCTATTGTGAATATTCTGCTCTTAGCTACTAAGGTAAGCGACGTTCTGTCTTTATTGGCACAGCCTCAGCTTTGCACTTAATAAGATCTTGGCAATCCCAATCAACGATCGTCGCAGCTAATCGTTTATCAGCTTCGAGCAGAAGTGGTATTGCGTTGCTATGGATCGAGATGACATCAAAGTATGAAACTATGCCTGACAATCTAAATAATCAACCAGAGATTCCGATCGATTCTCAACCCGATCTACAACTACACCCCCAAGATGCTCGTGAGTACTATAATCGGGGTCGATCTCGCGATCTGGGGGGCGATCGAGAAGGAGCTTTAGCTGACTACAACTGCACGATTCAGATCGATCCGATTTATGCCAAGGCATACGTCAATCGTGGCTTGTTGCGCGATCGAATGGGGGATAGACAAGGCGCGCTATCTGATTACGATCGAGCCATCGAGCTAGAAAGTCGGAATACAACTAGCTACTATAATAGAGGTAATGTCCGCTATCGGTTGGAAGATAGGCAGGGTGCTCTACGTGATTATAGTCGAGCGATTCAACTAGATCCGACTTATGCTAAGGCTTATTATAATCGAGGTCTAGTCTCTGCTTATTTGGGCGATCGAGAAGGTGCGAAAGAAGATCTTCAAGCTGCTGCGGAGTTATTTTTACAACAAGGTAGAGAGTGGGATCGAGATCGGACGCTGGAAAAGATTCGAGAATTGTAAAGGTAGATAAAAAATTCGGTAGGGGTAATTGAACGATTACCCCTGCCGAGTTTTTAGGTGTGTATTATGTGAGATTTTCAATTCTCTCGCTATCGGTACTAATCCAGGCAATGTTGGCGATACCACGATCGATCGCAATCTGTCTGATTTCGGCTGGTGTGCCGTCATTGAGATACATCTCGACGCGGACTAAGGCTGGATGCGATCGTAATTTTTGACCACAAGCCAGGGCTGCGGCGATCGCCTCCGGTGCCATTGCCACTACTAACCAGTCCGATTTGGGGGCTATATGAGGCATGGCGGAGTTGGTTTGCAAGACTTGCTGCAACTCTTCAATATTCAGGGCAAAGCCAATTCCAGGGAAGTTTTGCCCCTGAGGGTGATAGAGTGCGAGTAACTGATCGTAACGTCCACCTTTGCCAAGTATGTATGCGCGATCTTCAGTAATCGTTACCGCTTCAAATACGATTCCGGTATAGTAATCAAAGGTTTGAATTAAGCTCAGATCCAAGATTAGCGGTAGTGAATTTTGAGCAGTATTTCCTAGTAATTCGACCAATGTTTGAAGATGAGCAATTGTCGCTTGACTAGCTAAATCGAGATCTAATTGTGCTAGTTTTGCGAGAACTAGAGCGGGTTTACCGCGTAAATCTATCAGGGAGAGTGCTAATTCTTGTTGAGCTGGAGTCAGGGCTAATTGTTCTAAGCTCACCCTGTCCAGATGTGCCCAGCAGTGTCTAATTCGAGTTTGAAATTCGATCGGGAATTGAGCTAGTAGAGCACGACTCAAGCCTGCTTCGCCCAAAATTATCTGAAAATTAGGTACAGCTAAAGATTTCAAGCAATCCATCATCAATAGGATTGCTTCGACATCTGCGAGGATGCCGCCCACACCTAATAGCTCGATTCCCGCTTGATAAAATTCTTGCTGCCGCCCATGATGCTCGACATCAGCCTTGCGAAAGACATTGGCGTTGTAATATAGCCGTTGGGGATACAAATCACCCATTCTCGATACCGCAGCGCGGGCGATCGAAGCCGTCAATTCAGGTCGTAGCCCCAGTGTACCACCTTCGGCTGAGGGGATTTGGATCACGGTTTCTCGATCGACCGCGCCACCTGCAATCAATGTGTCTAGACGTTCCAGCGTAGAAGTAATAATCCGCTGATAACCCCAGCGATGGAAGACATCCTGAATCCCTTTCTCCACCCACCGTTTTTGAGCGACATCTAATGGGAGTAAATCCCGCGCACCAGGCACGTAGAAGTTTGTGGATGGAGTTGATGTGGTTGCGCTGAGTGGAGTTGAGATCATCAGAAATTGTAGGTTTGAGGAGGGGATAAGATCCCCTCCTTGGAGCGGCGGTTTTATTCGGAGGTTCCCTCCGAATAAAAAAACCGACAAGAGGGGGGTGCCCGTAGGGCGGGGTGGGTAGATCTCTGCTACATACTACTCCTTCGCAGTCCCTGCCTCCACCAACTTCACCTTCGTCGCCAAACCCAATAACTGAAGTACCTGAATCGTAATCCAGGTGATATCCAGTTCCCACCATTTCATCCCATGACGAGCGGAATATTGATACGCATGGTGGTTGTTGTGCCAGCCTTCGCCGTAAGTAGTCAGTGCTACCCACCAGCAATTGGTGGAGTTGTCAGTAGTTTCAAAATTGCGGTAGCCAAATTTGTGCGTTGCACTATTTACCAACCAAGTGCAGTGATAAACGATTACCAGGCGAGCGAATACGCCCCAGAATACGAACGGTAAACCACCAATTAGGTACAACACGACACCCAACACGACTTGGAGTGGGAAAAAGTAATTGTTCAAGAATTGATAGAACTTGTCGTTGACAATATCCTTGGTGAAACGCGGAATATCGCTTTCAGCCGGAATCTCATAGCACATCCAGCGGACATGACTCCACAAGAAACCTTTTTTGGAATCATGATGATCCAGATCTTCATCCGAGTGTAGGTGATGGTGACGGTGTAAACCTACCCACCAAATAATCCCACCTTGTAATGCTAATGTGCCACACAAAGCAAAGAAGTACTCTAACCATTTGGGTACTTGAAAGCTGCGATGGGAGAGCAGACGGTGCCAGCCGAGGGTAATCCCCAATCCACCCGTAATCCAATGTAAGAATACGGCTACGCCAACGGCTTGCCAACTAAATAATCCGGGTAAAAAAGCACACACTGCGCCGATATGAAATATTACGAGTGCGATAATCATCGTCCAATCCAGACGAAGTTTTGTTGATGCGGCAACGGTCATTGAGCTAACCTATGAAGAGTTTTAGTACTATGCCCGATCTGCGTGCAGATCCACAAGGCAAATAATTTACCCGATCGAATCATGAACAGCGCATTACTCATTCCAGCAGCAGAAAAGGCACTATCCCTGATTTTTAATGGTATTGACGGTCAAGTCAAGGTAAATCTCCGGCGAGTTTTAGAAACTTACTGTCGTCATCGTGTAGGTACGCGGCATTTTTCCAGCGTCAGCGGTTACGGGCACGACGATTTGGGGCGCGAAACTCTGGATAAAGTTTTTGCAGATATTGTGGGTGCGGAAGCGGCAGCGGTGCGGGTACAGTTTGTTTCGGGTACCCATGCGATCGCTTGTGCCCTATTTGGAGTACTCCGCCCTGGGGATGAGATGCTCTCAGTTGTGGGTGCGCCTTACGATACGTTGGAGGAGGTAATTGGAACACGGGGATCTGGACAGGGATCGCTGAAGGAGTTTGGGATCAACTACCGCGAATTAGCCCTTACCAGCGACGGGGGGATCGATTGGGATGCTTTGAGTCATTCTGTTCGATCGAATACCCGTCTCGTCCTGATTCAGCGTTCCTGTGGCTATGCTTGGCGTTCTTCTCTATCGATTGCGGAGATCGGGCGAATTGTGGAGATTGTCAAAGCCCAAAATCCCGATACTGTTTGTTTTGTAGATAATTGCTACGGGGAATTTGTCGAGGATCGGGAACCGCCTGCTGTAGGTGCGGATTTAATCGCTGGTTCCTTGATCAAGAATCCTGGTGGGACAATTGCCACGGGTGGTGGCTATGTGGCGGGGAGAGCGGATCTGGTAGAGATGGCAGCTTGCAGGTTAACTGCGCCAGGGATTGGTTCGTCCGGTGGGGCTACTTATGACCAAAATCGCTTGCTATTTCAGGGCTTATTTCTGGCACCCCAAATGGTAGGTGAAGCGATGAAGGGCAATCATTTAACGGCTTATGTATTCGATCAGTTGGGCTATCCAGTTAATCCCGCACCATTCGCCCCCCGCCGCGATGTGATTCAGGGGATTAAACTGGGTTCGCGGCAGAAATTAATTGCTTTTTGTCGATCGATCCAACAAAATTCGCCGATTGATGCTTATGTCGATCCGGTACCAGGCACATTACACGGCTACGAGAGCGAATTAATCATGGCGGGTGGCACGTTCATCGATGGTAGCACATCGGAATTTTCGGCTGATGGCCCCTTGCGTGAACCCTATACCGCTTTCTGTCAGGGTGGTACCCATTGGACTCACATTTCGATCGCCTTAGAAGCAGCAATTGAGGCAATTAATGCGATCGATTCACCCTAATTTATCAACTTAGAAGATTAGTCCTAAAAAAACTCATCGTGTCCAACACACGATGAGTTTCTTTATTTAAATAATTAATATTAAATCTATCTAAATGCTAGATTTTGCGCGAGACTGTATTATTTAATCGATCGATCGAATCAATCAATAATTGTTGCTGGGTTAGGACTGGATCCGTAGCTACCTCAGCCATGACTTCCTGGCGCGATAATTTTCTCTTGGCAGTTTCAAACGATCTAACAACTAAGAAAATCACGAAAGAAACTAGTAAGAAGTTAATTACAGCAGATAGAAACAAACCATACTTGACTCCACCAGCACTTAGTTCGGCGATGTCTTTGAGTTTAGCAGCTTCTAAGACTGGAGCTAAAACAACTGGAGTAATAATATCTTTGATGAAAGATTCCACGATTTTGGAAAATGCACCACCCAAAATGACTGCAACGGCTAGATCTAGCACGTTACCTTTCATAATAAAATTCTTGAAATCGCCGATTAGACTACCTTGTTGTAATGCCATGATTGTTGTATTTTTATTCAAATGTTATCTAGTAACAAATTCTACCACTGCTTGCCAATTACGGGCAGTCTTAATCTAATTTTTTGAGAAAACTTTATGACTACATAGTTCTGGTTGTTAGCCATACCCTACTCTAAACACGAGTTTAAAGTAGGGTGAGAACTGCTCACCCTACTTTAAATTTCCAGCGATTTATGTCTAATAAATCCGGTTATTTTGTTGGTTTCGGATCGGCTTTCGCGCCAGCAATGCCTTGGATATTTACTTGATCGATCGTTTTGAGCTTACCATCTGGTTGAACTTGCCAGATGTCATAAGTCCCAACAACATCGCCCTGAGCGTCGATATCGACATTCCCACTGGCACCTTGATAGTTGATTTTTTTGCCAGCTTTGAGCAGGGTAATCGCTTTGCACAGATCGCCGACTTCTTCGCCAGTACCACTAGAAATTTCCCGAATTTTACTAGAAATCCCTTCCCCTGTATTAGTTTTAGCTGATTGAGCTGCGAGCATGATCAATGCGGTAGCATCCCAAGTATGTTGGAGATAAGGCGTGAGCGGTTTTCCGGTTGCTGTCCACAGCTTATTAAAGTCTTCTAGAGCCTTGCCATGCGCCCCTGGCACAGTACCAATTGCCCCATTGATGATAAATTGACCATCTTTGGACTTGCCGACTTGATCGGGGAATTTGGGTGAATAGGCACCATCGGGAAGCATGATTGTTACGCCCTTAGTCAAGCCTTGTTCATAAGCATCTTTGAGGATGATCGCGCCAGTATCCGGGTAGACTAGAGCGGCAATAGCTTGGGGTTTACTCTCAAATATCGCTCTAACTTCCGAGGTGAAGCTGACTCCCTTGGGATCGTAGTGGGTCGGTTTGGCTTCATTGGTAATCGTACCACCCAATTTCTTGAAGGAAGCGACAAATTCTTTTTCAAAACCGATGCCATAATCATTATTGATCGCGATCGTGGCAACTTTTTTAAATCCTCTCTTGATCGCTAATTGTGCCATCGCTTGAGCTTGATAGGTATCAGGTGGGGCAGTCCGCGCCCAATATCCCTTATATTCGCCTTTTTTAGCTCGATCGGTAAATACCGGACTAGTACTACCAGGGGAAATAATCATTGTTTTATTCTGGACTGCAATTGCAGCAGCAGCAGTAGAAACGCCACTACCGAATGCACCCACTACTCCAGCAACTTTATCAACGGCGGTAAGCTTAGTCATGGCAGCAGATCCCGCGCTCGGATCACTTTGATCGTCTTCAGATACCAGAGTGACGGGCGCGCCATTGATGCCACCGCAACCATTGACAGTATCTACAGCTAGTTTAACTGCACTGGGTAAGGGTTGAGCGATCGAAGCCAAATCCCCAGTACTAGAGAATAAAGCACCAATTTTCAAGCCTTTACTCTGGTCATTACTAGTACTACTAGTGTCATAAGTGGCTGTTGGTGTTCCAACAGTGGTTCCAGCTCCATCCGTTGGTTTAGGATTGCTACAACTGGTAGCTAGTAAACTGGTAATACTCGTCAGTAGTGCCATCACTACAGCTAGTTTTGGCTGCATGGGTCTATCGGGATTAGTCATAATTGAAAATTGCACTGCTCACACATTAAACAGCATGGTAACTCAATTGAGATCGCACGAGCTACTAATGTAGAATATCTCATAAGCTATCAATCGGGTGTTCGATCGAATGACAGAAATCCAGGCTGTACTATGTGGCTATTATGGCAAGGGTAACGGTGGCGATGAAGCCTTGCTGGTATCGATGTTGGAGATGCTACCACCCCATGTAAAACCCCTAGTGTTGTCCGCCAATCCTCGTGCTACTTCCAAGAACTATGGAGTCAAGAGTTACGATCGAATGAATAGCGGTTCGGTGGTGCGCGCCCTCAAAGAATCCCAATTCTTGATCTTGGGTGGTGGGAGTCTAATTCAGGATGCTACTAGTATCCGCAACTCGATCTATTATGGCGGACTAATCGGACTAGCTCGGCAGTTTGGACTCCAAACCATCGCCATCGCCCAAGGAATTGGTCCTCTAGACAAGCCCCTTACCCGCTGGATTGCTCAACGCGCCTTTAGTAGCTGCACCGCCCTTAGTGTCAGAGATTCAGCCTCCGCTGCCCTAGTCGAATCCTGGGGGCTTACCTGCGTCATGGCACCAGATCCCGTCTGGAGCATGTCCGCTACCCCCGTCCCCGAAATCGCCAACATCCCCAGCCCAAAAATCGCTGTCACCTTGCGATCGCACCCCCAATTGACAAATCAACGCTTGGATACGATTACCCAAGCTCTAGTAGAACTCCAAGCAGCCACTGGGAGTCATATTTTACTCGTCCCCTTCCAACCCACCACCGATCTAGATATCGCCGAGCAAATCCAGTCCGAACTCACCGAAAATAGTCAAGTCGTCACCCTCACAGACCCCAAACAACTTAACGGTTTGTTTCAAGGGGTGGACATGGCGATCGGGATGCGCTATCACAGTCTCATCATGGCAGCAGCCCAAGGCTGTAAATGTTGGGCGATCGGCTATGACCCAAAAGTCAGTAAACTAATGACAGAAATTAATATCCCTGGCTGGGAACTCACCAATATTCCCGCAGATCCCAGTGAAATTGCTCAGTCCTGGCAACAGCATCTAGTCACAGGGACGGCTTTGTCAAAACAATCGATCTCGTCTCTGAGCCAAAAGTCTCTCGCTCATCGCGAGTTGTTGGTTCAGGCTTTGGGAGTTGGGAGTTAGGAGTTGGGAGTTCGGAGATTTGGACACCTCTCAGTCACCCAGTCTTCCAGTCACACAATCTTCAATTCACCCACTCACTCATTCACCCCGAACCCGAACCTGTACTCATGAACCCAACAAACGACCTCGACGCACTCGAAACCGTCTACACTACGGTAGAATCCGAACCAGATCGCACCGACTGGTTGACAGCAGTTAGCAACCTGCGCCAGATCAACCGTCAACTTGTCGAAGAAATTGCCAGATTGGAACAAGCTTTAGCCTCCACCAAACAGTCTCTACATAGCCACAAAGAGCAAAACCAGAGCCACGAAATCACGATTCTCCAGCACCAAGACGATCTCAGAATCGCCCACGACAGACTGGCTGGAATGTTTCAACAATTAGAAACCTCCCATCAAATCGGGCAACGCCAACAAACATTAGTCGAAACCCTATCTCAACAACTCGAAATTGTTCAAACCATTGTCCCTCAACTAGAGTCCGAACACGACGAACTCACCCAAAAATATCAGCAGCAATCCCAAAAACTGCACCAAACCGAACAAGTCGTAATCGAACTCCATCGTCAACTCCAAGCTCAGACTACTAATTCAGCTACGGCAATAGATCCATCCATCGCAGAAATCTTAAACAACCTATCGATTCTCCAGGGGAGAGGCTCTGCCAACGACAATACCTCAACATCGACCTCGATCGCCACAACTGAAACTATCGATGTCCAGAGTCCCACTCCACCTATCCCTGCTGAATTGCCCGTACTAGATCCGCTTGCGACATCCACCACATTTAGCTCGAACATCGATCCAGCACCCCCAAGATCGCCGCTCCAGCTAGCGCAGGAAGAGATTGCTCGTTGGACTCCATCCGCCCCAACAGATCCCACAAAACCGATCATCTCTCCAGCCAACTGGCGTGAAGAATTTGCGGGTAATTCGGACAACCTTTATCGTCAAAAGCTGGATCCAATCCCCACTCTTACCCCCCAGTCAGCCGAAATACCCGACAAAGAAAGTACCACGATCAATGAGCCGAACACAAATTGGCCAGCCCCAACCCTCAACCGCGATCTCACTGCTATTAAACCAATGAAAATCGACCTGCCCAAGTTTCCCAAGAAGTCTGCTAAATAATTAATTGATAATTGATAACTAGGTTATTAGGATGGGGATTTAGTTGAAATTTATTCACTATTCACAAATCCATCAATCCGTAACGTTTCTGAAGCGTCAACAATTGAGTTCTAGCTGCGGCGGCGTTGTCAGCGAGATCGGCAAATTCGATCAGTCGTAGCAATTCTTTCTTGAGCAGATTACGCTCGATCGATAATGTTTCTCGATCCAATTCTGGCGGTAAAACTACCATATCATAGAGAGTTGCCCGCTCCTTACCAGGATCTGGTCGAAGAATTCGACCTCGGCGTTGAATAAATTGACGTGGGTTTGTGCTACTGGCGAGGATGACGGCGTGTTTAATTGATGGAATATCAATACCTTCATCTAAACAGCGAATCGCTACCAAACCTTGAAGTGCGCCAGATTCAAATTGTGCGCGGAGTTGTTCTCGATCTGGAAGTGATGTTGATGCGGTGTATGTATTGACCCGATAGCCTAATTCTTGACCCAAAAGATGGGTTACGGCGGTAAGTTGTTGGGTAGTGTCGCTGCTACCGTCACCACAGTAGAAGAGGGTATGACTGGTGTCCAAGCGACCTGCCATCAAGGTTTTGAGCGCGACAATTTTATTTGCTGCTGCACCAATTAATCGGGCACGTTGCATTAGTAATGGGGTCAGATCTGGGGTGTCGAATTGATCAGAGTTACTAAGGATATTTTGATTTTTGTAAATCAGTTTGCGGGTGATCGCGCGGGTGAGTTTGAGATATTGCTCGCTCTCTGCTGCTGTCAGTTCAACGAGGATTGGATAGTATAAATAATGAACGAGGGCACCACAATCGATCGCGTCTTTGAGGGTAAATTCGGGCTGTAAGATATCACCGAAGTAGTCGAGGATACTTTGAGTGCCAATCTCGTCATAGTGACGTTCTGGGGTGGCTGAGAGGGCAAGGCGCAAGCCCACGTTGCGGGGAAGACTGGATTCCCGTTTTTTGGCACCGAGATTATGCACTTCATCGCCGATAATTAAAGTGCGATCGGGTAAATACTTGAGCTGGGATTGAAAGCCTGGGGTAACTAGGGTTTCGTTAGTAGTAACGATCGTCAGAAATGGCTGTTGTTTGGTATTGATTCTGGCGAGTTGATGAGAGAATTTACTCTGCCATTTATGGATGCTCTCACAGGCAAGAATCGGCTGAAGATTGAATTTCTCACACTCTCGCCCCCACTGATTGACGAGATGCCGAAATGGACAGATGATAATTAATACTTGGAGTCCAATTTGTTGGTACAATTGATAAGCGATCGCCAGTGCAGTAATCGTTTTACCGCTACCAGTCGCCATTTTGAGCGTACCCCGACCTTGATTTTTGAACCAGTTGGAAATAGCTTGCTGTTGATACGCTCGCAATTCCAGATGTTCGGGCAACTTGGGACATCCTAGGAATTCTGGATTTACCTGATAGTGTACCTGGGATTCGGCTACGGCTACCAATCGATTGATACTAGTAGACTCAAATCCTGAAATCGTCGCTACCTGACTTGAAGCTGGTTTCTGAACTCGATAGGTAGATTTTGAGTCGATCGACACTAGCATTCACAGAACAGTGTGCTTTTTTATACTAGCACTGAATCTAATCTCTAGGCTGAAAACGGAAAGGGTGAGATTCGAACTCACGGAAGCTTTCGCTTCATCCGATTTCAAGTCGGACGCAATCGACCACTCTGCCACCTTTCCAAATGTGAGCATCTTATTTTAGCACGAGTGGGGCAAATATAGATCGACTTATTCGATCGCCTATGATGCTAAACTCAAAGCTCAAATTAGCCAACTATTTAGCTACAGACCATTCTTTCTGCCATTTAGTCATCATATCGATTTCTGCCTGTTGAGACTTGATGATATTCTGCGCGAATTTTTTCATCTGTGGGCGTTTAGATTTTAGCAATGCATCTTGTCCCATTGTCACAGCACCTTGATGGTGCGGAATCATGGCATCGAGAAATCTGACATCAAATCCCGCATCAGCTTTGCCCAATGACATATTCATCATCATTGCATCTTTATGTTGTCGGGTCATCCCCATTTCATGATTCATTTGGGCGTGCCACATGATTGGTGTTGCTGATGCTGTGGGATACCATTGCTTGCGCCACATTTGCATCTGAGCGATATCTTTTTTCTGATCAGCAAGAATGCCTTTAGCGAGATTAATTAGTTCAGGACGTTTTGACTTGGCGAGTACTTCTTGTGACATTACTAATGCACCTTGATGATGGGGAATCATACTGTCAAGAAACCGTAAATCGTAGTTAGTATCAGCAGGGCCGATATCCATATTATGATTCATCATGCCCCCGTTATTTATGCCATCATGATCCATTCGATCATGATTCATTCCATTAGAGTTTTGGGCAAGTTTTGAATTAGATTTATTGTAAGTTGTTAAGTTAGCAACTGCTAAGGAACCAAAACCAATTGCTCCCGTCAACATTGCGATCGATGCGATTAATTTAGCTCTAGTATTCATAGCTTACAAAAATAATATTAATTTTTACATTACTACGATCTTAGCGGGATCAGATGAAATTAAGATGAAATGGGTTGAGTTAAGTTAATATTTGACGTTAATTGGATCTAATTAAGGGTTATATTCAAGTCGCTCAATCTTTTAATCGTTTGGATGAATACATGAGCAGTCTGCATCTAAGTCTAATTTTTGGGATTCCGCTAGCCGTGTTACTCAAGAGCATCACCGGATTTTCTGCAATCCTCATAGATGTATGCCACTAAAAAAAGTAGGTGATGGACTCGGTTCGGGTACTGGTGATGGCGGTGGTGCGGGAATTGGTGATGGGTATATTTCTGGTGGTGGCGATGGTGCTGGTTCGGGGGTTGATGGTTCCGGCTTCGGACTTGGTGATGGATAGATCTCAAAACGTGACATAGGTTTTAGCAACTATAGAATATTGTGGATGATTTAGACGATTGCTGGTCTAAATCATCTTTATAGGTACTATTTTAATCTCAACTAATTTATTGTTAATCTTCCCAAAGGTAGATAAAATTTCAGTCTAATGAGATATTTACGATTTAAGCTACAACAAAATAATCTACTCGTACTCATTTTTATAGAACCCATTTGAGATCTGGCGTTGCTGAATTCAGGTATGAAAGGCTAGATGTGAGAGTTGGGAGTTAGGGATAATTGTTTATTTAATTCAAAGATATCTCTTTAGATAGAAGTTAGTTCTCGACTGGTTTGCGATGCTAAATGATAAGCCCAACCTTAACCGAGCCGCTGTGAGATCGAGATGATAGACAGGTGTGAATCTATGACCGAGATTGAGCGAGAGATGGTAGCGATTAATGGATTAGACATTCTTTAACGAAAACGGATGAACCCGCCTTCACCCACCATCAACATTTCGATCGTTCGGGTTTTCGGTGGGTTGGGCGGGTTCGTTCTAGCATTCTAGAGAGTATATAAATCTCTAGCATCAACAAAGCCAGCTACAGTCGATGTCCTGCTATATCTACTTATTTTATTTACAACATGATTACCGTTCACCACCTCAACAACTCCCGTTCCCAGCGGATCCTCTGGCTGCTAGAAGAACTCGGACTCGACTACGATATCAAATACTACCAGCGTGACCCAGAAACCATGCTGGCTCCAGCATCTCTGCTCCAAGTTCATCCCCTAGGCAAAGCCCCAGTAATTACCGACGATTCACTCACATTAGCTGAATCTGGCGCGATTATTGAATATTTAGTCGAGCGGTATGGGGCAGGAAGATTTGCGCCTCCCCTGGATGTACCGGAGCGATTGCGGTATCGACATTGGTTGCATTATGCGGAGGGTTCGTTGATGCCGCCACTATTAATTAAGTTAGTCTTCGAGCAAATGGAACAGAAATCGCCGTTCTTTTTACGTCCAATTGTTAGGACGATTTCTCAACCAGTTAAAAGCTCTTTTATCGAGCCTCAAATCACGACAAATTTGGACTATTTAGAAACGGAACTCAAACATTCTGATTGGTTCGCTGGTAATGAATTTACTGCTGCTGATATTCAGATGAGCTTTCCGTTAGAATCTGCTGCTGAACGGGCTGGTTTAGATGGTAGCCGTCCGAACTTGATGGATTGGCTCGATCGCATTCATGCCCGTCCTGCTTATCAACGGGCTGTCAAACGTGGTGCTGAAGTTGAATCGAAGCAGTAGCCAAAGCTAGAATTGCGAAGCGAATAACCGATCGCTTTAATCAAATCGAGTAGGGGCAAGATCTTGTCATCACTTCTGCCTTTAGATAGAGTTTATCTAGCTCGATCTCTACCTAAAGAATGAGCTTAAAACATATTTTATTGCTTATGTTGAAATAGCGAGGTAATTACCGATATTTGGCATCTAGATTTACTTGGTTATTACCGTAAATCGTCTCCATCCAAATTAGCTAGCTCAAAATAGCAGTCCCCATAAATACCATGAGCGAACAAAATTCTATCGACGAACAGAGCAAAAATCACAGCCTCGATGACTATCGCAAAGGGGCTGGCGAAGAGATGACGACCAACGACGGTCAAAAAATTAATAGCACCGATGATTCGCTCAAAGCAGGTGGACGCGGACCCACCCTGCTCGAAGATTTCCATTTTCAAGAAAAGCTGTCAACATTCGATCGCGAGCGCATCCCCGAACGGGTAGTCCATGCGCGGGGTTCGGGAGCGCATGGCTATTTTCAGCCTTATGAATCGATGGCAAAATTGACCAAGGCGAAATTCTTGGCCGATCCGGCTACCAAAACGCCCGTTTTCGTCCGATTCTCAGTGGTAGCTGGCTCGCGCGGGTCGGCAGATAGCGTTCGCGATGTCCGTGGTTTCTCGGTGAAGTTCTACACTGAGGAGGGCAACTATGACATCGTAGGCAACAATATTCCGGTGTTCTTTATTCAGGATGCGATTAAGTTTCCCGATCTGGTTCATGCAGTCAAACCCGAACCAGATAATGAGATGCCCCAAGCATCTACCGCACATCCAAGTTTCTGGGATTTTATTTCACTGATTCCCGAATCGATGCACATGATTATGTGGCTTTTGTCCGATCGGGCACTCCCCCTGAATTTTAGCACGATGCAGGGTTTTGGTGTCCACACTTTCCGCTGGGTAAATGCTGAAGGTAAATCGCGGTTTGTCAAATACCACTGGAAACCGCTGGTGGGTGTCCACTCCAATGTATTTGATGAGGCACAAAAGATCGCGGGTAAAGATCCCGACTTCCATCGCCGGACGCTGTGGGACTCGATCGAAATGGGTAACTATCCAGAGTACGAGTTAGGTGTCCAGATTATTGAAGAAGAAGATGAACTGAAGTTTGACTTCGATATTTTGGACTCTACCAAGCTGATTCCAGAGGAAATAGTGCCAGTACAACCGATCGGCAAAATGGTACTCAACCGCAATCCTGACAACTTCTTTGCCGAAACCGAGCAAGTTGCCTTCCGGCCATCCAATATCGTGTCTGGCATCGACTTTAGCGACGATCCGTTGCTCCAAGGGCGACTGATGTCCTACCACGATACCCAACTCCATCGCTTGGGTAGCCCCAACTTCGCCCAATTGCCAATTAACCGTCCCGTCTGTCCGTTTAGTAATAATAATCAAGATGGGCGGATGCAGATGGAAATCAAAACCAGCCGCGTCAATTACTCGCCTAATTCCCTCGGCGGCAATCTTCCCGCGCCAGTAGCTGAAGCCGATGGGGGTTTCGTCCACCACCCAGAGCGGGTGGAAGGGCACAAAGTGCGCGAACGTAGCCCTAGTTTTGCCGATCATTTCAGTCAAGCTACCCTATTTTGGAATAGCCTGTCTGCTGGCGAACAGGATCGCCTCGTCGAAGCCGCTCACTTTGAATTGGGTAAAGTGCCCCACTTAGAAATCAAACAACGGATGCTCGATCGATTTAACAAAGTCGATGGCGAACTTGCCAAGCGCGTTGCTAAAGGTCTGGGAATGCCAGCACCCACCGAGCCAGCCACCCCCAATCACGGTCAAAAATCAGCAGCTCTGAGCCAAGCACATACCACCAAGACTGCCAAAGGTCGCAAGGTAGCTATCCTCGCCGCAGATGGGGTCAATGCAGCTCAGTTTTCCATGATCAAGCAATCTCTGAGCGCACTACACATCAGCTCTGAAGTCGTGTCGCTATTTGGCGGATCGATCGTCAATACCGAGGGTGGCAAGATCGAGGTTGATAAGACCTTCTTGACTACGGCATCGGTACTCTATGATGCGATCTATGTACCTGGTGGTGAGCAGAGTATTGAGGCACTCATCGCTCACGGCGATCCCTTGAGCTTCATTCATGAAGCTTTCAAGCACTTCAAACCAATGGCGGCGACTGGTGAAGGTGTCGATCTGATCAGCCAAGCCGATCTCAAAGGGATCGACTTCGGCAACGTTAATGGCAAAATGAGTAGCCAGTTAGGGGTGATTGTCAGTCGCGATCCTGCGGACATGGCGACCTTTACGACTACTTTTGTCGATGCAATTAAAGAGCATCGGTTCTGGACGCGCCCCGTTCCTGGTACGGCATCTGTCAAGGCAGCAGCGGCGCGGATGGTGAGCCAAAAACAGCAAGTCAAATCCTAACTTCTGGTGGTTGGGGCGATCGATCGATTGCCCCAACTGGGTCTATAAAGTTAAAGTATTCAATTTGATAGATGGTTCGATCGAACAAACACCTTAAAATATGAATAGTTTAAGTTTGTGCTTAGATGCACAAAAAGTGCTATGGACAACGTAAATTCCATGACGGAAAATACTCAACCGAACGCGGTTGAATCTACCGAAAAGTCCGAGACTTTAGCTGAGAAGTGCTCGGAAATGAAAGCGGAAATCAAAGATCAAGCCGTGCAAATTATTGGAGGTGATCGGGGAAATTTTAGCAAACCGAAGACTTTGACAGAGATTTGCAACACGATGAAAGTGGAAATCAAAGATGAAGCGAAACGGCTTGTCCCAGATTTGGGCAATCATCGCGATTAGCTGGAGATCCACACATACCAATCTGATTGAAAAAGTGCGGAACTTTAGAGGGCGGGGATGAATCCCCGCCCCCACAAGGTTAATATTACGGCAAGAAACTATCCTTCGATCGCATGGAAACTAACTCCCCGCAACAGCCACCCTATCAGGAAACCAATCAGGATACCCCCGAAATTGGCGGGGGACTGCACATTATTGAATATTGGGCGGAGAAAACACTATCGCCCCAAGGATCGAAGCTGTGGAAAACCCTGCTCCATAAGAGTGCTTGTCTATCTTGCTCCTGGGGGACAGGCGGACAAAAGGGGGGATTTACTGACGAAACGGGTGAGAAGCTCCAACGTTGTATGAAGAGTGTGGAGGCGATTTCTGCGGAAATTCAGCCAGGGATATCGACACATTTTTTTGATACAAATCCGATCGCTAGACTTCAACAATTATCTTCCCTGGAAGCCGACAAGTTGGGTAGATTGAGTTTTCCAGTGATTTTGCGGGCGGGTAATTCCCACTACGAGCGGATTTCTTGGGATGAAATTTATCAGATCGCCACTACTGCATTTGATCAAGATCCAGAGCGGATCGCCTCCTATAGTTCTGGGCGTGGCTCCAATGAAGCCGCATTTTTGCTGCAACTAATGATGCGGACTCTCGGTTCTAATAATCTGGCAGACTGCTCGGATTTGTGCCATGCGCCCTCGACTACCGCTCTGAATGAGATGTTTGGGACAACTACCTCGATCGTCAGTCTGGAGAGCCTGAAGGAGGCGGACTGTGTGGTTTTAGCGGGGGCAAATTCGCCCTCCAATCATCCCCGATTGATGAATGAGTTGATTAAGATCCGCGACAAGGGTGGCAAAGTGATCGTGATCAATCCGGTGATGGAAATCGGGTTAGTGAAATTTGGCTCTCCCGCATTTCCCGTCAAATCCCTAGTGACTGGCTCGGATATTGCCTCACTCTATCTTCAACCGATTCCTGGTAGTGATGTGGCATTATTTGTCGGGATCCAAAAAGCCCTAATCGGACAAAGTAGAGTCGATCGAACTTTCCTGGAAGCACATACAGAAGACTGGGAAGCAGTACTAGCACAGGCACAAACAACTTCCTGGGAAACCATTACCACCACTTGCGGAGTCTCCCGCACCGACATCGAAACCGCAGCTACAATCATCGGTACATCGAAGCGGGTAGTCTTCGGCTGGGCGATGGGGATTACCCAGCAAACTAACGGTGTGGATAACGTCTATAGTATCGCCAACACCGCTCTCGTCAGCGGTAATGTTGGCAAAATGGGTGCTGGAGTGATGCCTGTACGGGGACACTCCAACGTCCAAGGCTTTGGTTCGATGGGCGTGACGGTCAAGCTCAAGGCAGAGATTAAGCAAGCCTTGGAGCGGCTGCTAGGACGACCGCTGACCCTTCCCAAGGGCTATCACACCCGCGATCTGATCGAAGCAGCCGATGCAGGTAAAGTAGATAGTCTGCTCTGTGTGGGGGGCAATATCTATGGGGCTAATCCCGATTCAGCCCAAGCAAAACGCGCATTGGGAAATATCGATACGATTATTTATCTAGCAACTAAGCCCAACATCGGACACTTTCATGGATTAGCAAAAACCAACACAATTATCATTCCCGTGTTGAATCGGTTCGAGCATCCATATAAAACGACGACGGAATCAGGTAACAATTTTGTGCGACTCAATGATGAAGGCGAAACCCATTTAAAAGGTGCGGATCTGGTTGGTGAAGTCGAATTTATTACCAGACTGGCACATAATTTATTAGGTGAAACGCCGATTCAATGGCGTAAGTTACAAGATCCCTATTATGTCCGGCAATTAATTGCGACGACTATTCCAGGTTACGAGAAAATCGCCAGTATTGACGAGACAAAAGCAGAGTTTATTATTTCAGGGCGGATTGTGACTGAGCCGCACTTCAAAACACTATCGGGGAAAGCGAAAATGTTCGTGACACCGTTACCGATTCTGAACTTACCAGGTGCTGAAGAATTTGGGATCGATCGATCTGTCAAGAGTCTAGTCCTTGCTCTCATGACAGGGCGCAGCTACTCCCAACACAATACTGTCGTCTATAAAGTTGGCGATCATTATCGGGGAATGCCTCATCGTAACTGTATTTTAATCAACCGGATCGATGCTGAAAAAATTGGTTTAGCGGCACACAATCTGGTGACGGTACAAGGTGATGCAGGTAAATTGGAAAACGTCGAAATAATCTATGGCTCAGTCAGGGAAGGTGCGGCGTTAATGTTCTACCCAGAAGTGAATGTAATCTTCAAGGCGAGAACCGAACCCCGATCTGGTACACCTGCCTATAAGCGGGTACCTGTTGTAGTTTATCAAGCAAAATAATCAAGGTTAAATCTTATGGCATCCTCAACCCCTCTACATGGCACAGAACTAATTGATTGTGCCCAAGCAAGTGCCAAGCAAGGCATCGAAGTGACAGCCCAGCAGTGTGGCTATAGTGATGATATCGACACTTTCCAGCAGGAATTAACAGTTGCTCTGGTGGATATGGGCATAAAAAACAAACACTTTGATGATTTACTTAAAAAAGTCGTGTTAGCTCCAAATTTGGGAATTGAAATTGCACCGGATACAGCAACAGAACTGTGATTTGCATCATAATCATTGCTGACAAGTATAGCCCCGATTTTTTAATAAGTCGGGGCCATAGCTGAAAATTTTATATAGTTGTTGAAATTAAGGATTAATTACACCAGTAAAAAGACCTAGTAGAAATAAAGATAAGGGAAGTAATATTAAGATCCCATTGATAGTTGTACCTACTGAAGGTGTGATGTTTGGGAGTGTTAGTTCAGAGGCGCGGGTAGTTGATTTCATGAGCTTGTGTTGTTTTGAGTAAGTTGAATATCTCCATTTTTGACTAATAGCTCAAAACTTACGTCAGTCGATCGAAAGATAATCAGCTTAACCAGAGTCTATCAAAATATATATTTATTCAAATCAACCAAAAGTATTTTTCACGCTCAAAAATACCTCTTCAGATAGAAGACTTAGCCGTTCTGGGGTTAGATAATTAGATTCAAATAGTTATCTCAGGTTCGTCATCCACAACTAAGTTAGGAGTCCTATTATGCGAATTGCACAGGTTGCGCCTTTATGGGAGCGCGTTCCCCCGCCAGCTTATGGTGGAATTGAACTAATTGTCGGTCTATTAACTGAAGAACTGGTCAAACGCGGACATGAGGTAACTCTATTTGCTTCCGGTGACTCGATTACCAGCGCAAAATTATCAGCAGTCCATCCTCAAGCACTTCGGTTAGATCCGGATGTGAAAGAGTGCGGGATTTACGAGATGCTTCAGCTAGCCCAAGTCTATGAACGAGCTGGAGAATTTGATCTGATCCATTCTCATATTGGCTGTGCCGCGCTGCCTTATACCAGACTAACTAAAACACCGACAGTACATACTCTGCACGGTATTTTCACCCCTGACAATCAAAAGATGTACGGCTATGCGAAAGCCCAACCTTATGTAAGTATTTCTGACGCTCAACGGGAGCCGAGACTGGGGTTAAACTGTGTCGCAACAGTATATAACAGTATCGATGTCGAGAGTCATCAGTTTTTCCCCACCCCCGATCAACCCGCCTATCTCGCATTCTTGGGGCGAATGTCACCGGAAAAAGGCCCCCAACATGCGATCGAAATTGCCAAGGCTACAGGTATTCCGCTGAAAATGGCTGGGAAAGTCGATCCGGTGGATGTGGAGTTTTTCGATCGAGAAATTAAACCCCTAATCGATGGCGAATTCATCCAATTTCTCGGTGAAGCCGATCACTGTATGAAGAATAACCTGATGGGACACGCGATCGCCACCTTATTTCCGATTACTTGGCGCGAACCTTTTGGCTTGGTAACGATCGAATCGATGGCTGCGGGTACGCCTGTAATTGCGATGGGTTTGGGAGCTGTACCAGAAATAGTCTCCCACGGACAGAACGGCTTTATCTGTCACACCGTCGCCGAATGTATCGCCGCCGTCAGCCAAATTCCTTCGATCTCTCGCTGGGCTTGTCGGAAGTATGTCGAAAGTCATTTTGGGGTAGATAGCATGACCGATGGTTATGAAGCTGTCTATCGACAAGTGATGGGTGAGAAATTCTCCCGCAATGGACATCTCCAGATGGCTAGAGCTGCTTAATTAGTTGATTGGCTTGCGGTACGCTGAGTTCTGTCAAGATTGGCAGGCTGCGCGATTGCGCGTAAACTTAATGCCAATTTTGCAGACAAAGGGTTACTATGAAGATCGTCGAAGGTGAAAGCGGCAAAATTTGGCTAAATAATGAATATCTTAAAGGGTGCCAATTCTGTTTTACCTGAATCGGAACTTAGAGGATGCTTGCAAATTCTCGATTATTAACTTGTTGGTCGAAGATGTCGCTCTCTTATCGGGGGGCGGCGATCGTGACTATTCCCGCCCTGTGTCTATTGGCAACATTGGGAACGTGGTTGTGGTCGCGGGATGCAGGATTGGAGATCAGAGAAAAGATTGAACTCAGACAGGAACGGATCGCCAATACTAGAGAGCTACTGGTTGTCATGCTAAATGCGGAAACTGGAGTGCGGGGATATCTGCTCTCTGGGGATCCAGAATTTTTAGAACCCGATCGAATAGCTCAAAAAAGTTTGCCCATTGCTTTAGCAAACTTGAAAAAATCGATCGGTTCCGATCCCAAACAATTAGCTCAATTAGACTCGATTCAATCGCGGATTCAATCACTTCAAAAACTGATGGCAGCATTGAAAATTGTCTACTCGGCTCCAGCGCAATCGATCCTATTGAAACAAGATCAGCGGGAAATGGATGCCCTGCGCCAAGAAATTAATGCCACTCAAGCGATCGACCAAGCTGGACTCAATCGAGAACGGGATAATCTCAGCGATCTTCAATCTTTAATTCAATCCGTCCAGCAACTATTTACAGTTGCCGGAATTTTATCGACCCTCGGCGGGATTTATCTATTTCAGTTATTAGAACAAGAATTGCAACAACGAGAAGCCAAAATCCAAACCCGCGATAGTCTAATTAATGCCCTGACTAACGATATTATCGATGGGGTGGTGATTTTAGATCGATCGGGTCAAATTGAAACTGTCAATCCCGCCCTGATTGAGATGTTTGGCTATACCTCCGTCGATTTATTAGAATGTCCCCTGATGCGGCTATTTGCCCAGGCAACCACCGCCAAATCCCAGCCCCTGCCGGAACTAATCACTTGGCTCCAACAACAGCCCCAACGGGATCGAATTTGGCAGCTTACCGCCTACCGCAAGGATGGTACTAGCTTGCCGATCGAACTGTCACTGAGTAAAATTCAGCAAGGAGAGCAAACCATCGCGATCGTCAGGGACGTGTCCGAACAGATCAATTTGATGAAACAGCTCGAATTCCACCTCAAAGCAGCCGAGAAGCTCAATCTTGCCCTGATTAGTAGTAACTTTACTCTCAATAGTCGCAATCAAGAATTAGCTCAATTTGCCTACGCCACCGCCCACGATCTCAAGACCCCGCTGAGGGGAATTGCCACTCTGTCCGAGTGGATTGAAGAAGAAGTCAAGCCCTACTCCTCCGAACAACTCGATCTCAATCTCCAACTCCTCCGCCAGCGGACCTATCGCCTCAACAACTTGATCGATGGACTGTGGGAGTACTCCAATTTAGGACAAACTCCCGTCGATCCAGAACCGATCGAACTTGCGATCTTTTTAGAAGCAATCAAAACCGCTCTCTTGCTCCCACTCAACTTCAAGATCGAGGTTCATCCCACGGATCTCCAGATGATTGTGTGCAAAGTGCACCTCCGCAAAGTGCTCGAAGAGTTGTTAGAAAACGCGCTCAAACACCATGACGCACTAGCAGTCACCGAACATGATCTCGGTGGGGCATCCCAAGACACCCATCGCGGTCAGATTGGGATTTGTGTAGAATTAGTTGGAACACAGATCGAATTTGTGATTACTGACGATGGTCCTGGGATCGATCGAGAACATCATCAGCGAGTATTTCGACTATTTGAAACTCTCAAATCCCGTGATGTTTACGAAAGTACGGGGATCGGACTAGCGATCGTCAAGAAACTCGTCGATCGGGTTGGTGGTAAAATTTGGTTGGCAACTCCAGCCTCTGGCAAGGGTTTAGCCGTCCACTTTACCTGGCCACAATTTCCGCTAGCTTAGGCAGGTTGATGTTTAGTAGCTCTATCAAATTGTGTAGATCCTCTTACCGATCGATCTCGGATTAAGTGGGATAGTTGCCAGAAAGAACTAATTGTAATAGCATTAATGTTATAATTACCGATTTTGTAAATGGCTGAGTGGTCGATTAAGTTCTATACCGATAGCGAGGCTAAATCTCCAGTTACCGAGTGGTTTGAAGCTCAGGACGCTAAAACTCAAGCTAAGTTACTTTGGGTTTTCGATTTACTAGAAGAGTCGGGAGTTGAGGTGGGAATGCCCCATGTCAAGCCGCTAGAAGATAAGCTTTACGAAATTCGCATCCGTGTGGATAAAAATGCTTACCGAATTATCTATTTCTTATACACGGGACAACAATTTATCCTCCTACATGGTTTTCACAAGAAGACTCAAAAAACACCAACCAAAGAGCTTAAGTTGGCAAAAAAATATTTGGCAGCTTTTCTAGAGCAGGTTGAAGCTGAAGCTTAATCGCTCGAAAGTTAAATTATATTTGAGGAACTGAGAATGACAGCTAAAATGATTAGTCTTGACGAAGTTAAGAAACGCGCTTTGAGTAAGCCAGAAGTGCTGAAAGAATATGAGGCTTTGAGAACAGAGTTTCAGATTGCGAGAATGGTTATTGCCATGCGCCAAGCTGCAAAGCTGACTCAACAGGAGTTTGCTGATAAGGTCGGAATCAAGCAATCGCAGATCGCTAGATTGGAAACTGGCAAACAATTATTACGGCTGGATACGCTCGCAGCTTTGGCGGCTGGTGCGGGATATAAGGTTGAAATAACGATCGAGCCGCAGGATGACGATCGAGCCGAGTTACCCGCGATCGAATCATTGATTCTACGTTGAAGTTAACGCGATCGATCTAAATCTTGAACTTATTCAGGCGATCGCAGAGTTAGATCCGCAGTTTCAATTTCTCGATCGCGGATCGTCAAACCGACTAAATGGACGATCGCTAGTCCCACCGCCACTAGGGATAAGACATAACTATATTCAACGCGCCCAACACGCTATCTTGTTTGCTCGGCGATCCAGGTAAAATTAAAAGTTGTCCCGATACCGAGCTGAGATTCGAGGGTAATTTCGCCACCGTGACTTTCGACTAGCTTTTTGACGATCGATAGTCC
>CASBPY010000176.1 GCA_949127675.1 Synechococcales cyanobacterium PMM_0072 | reverse complement strand
GGATAGAGGTGACGCAGCAGAATTTGGGAATTGATGGTGTAGTTAAGGTGGGTAATTTGATCTCCTTAGCGAAAAAAGCTTATAATCCCTATATTTTTGAAGCTAACGATCAAAATAATCAATGGTATGCTCGTTCTAATCCTAGTGAAATTAGCTTAGGTTTTAAAACAAATAAAGCTGGAAAAATTGTCAAAATATCGATTGAGGTGAGTTGTTAATCAATTAAACATCATGAAACATCCAAACTTTATTGATTCCAACTTAGTCCCGATCATGTCCAAATTCTAATCATCAATTTACTAAAACCCCATGAAACGGTTACTTTCTTCATTTTCCCTAACACTTGCGCTAGCTCTGACGGCCTCTGCACCAATCTCGATCGTGGTGGCGACAACTAACGTCCGTGCCGCCGAAGATGACGGTTTATATTACAACTTCGGCAACCAAAAAATTTCCCTCTCAGTTCGCACTGATTCGATCGCTGTAGCCATGAAGAAAACTCGTAGCTCAACTGGCAAAACTTCGCTCTCCCTGCTTCAGCAGGACTTTGGGAATGTAACTCGTGGTGGTGCAAAATCTGCTGCGGTGACTCAAGTTCAATCGATCGGTCAAAAATATGCTGTGCTCACAGCCACAAACGATCTGCGCGGCGGCACCAAACTCAAGCAACAAGCCGAAACGAAACCCTATATCGAATCCACACTCCCAGTTTTGAAGATTGCTGGTAAATCTAGTAGTTTAGTGTTGCCAAATGAAACGATCGTTAAATTCAAACCAGGAATTTCTCAAACCGAGCGAGATGCCATCCTGACTCAAAATCGCTTCAATCCTGGATCTGTTAAAGAACTCAAATTTGCACCCGGTTTCTATCTAGTCAAAGCAGAAACGGCTAGAGGACTCGAAGTTCTCACTGCTGCCAATCAATTGAGCAAAGCTCAAGGTGTCCAATCTTCGATGCCCAATTTCATCGAAATCCAGTCTGCGCCAAATCGCAGCGGCTTTGGTGGTGAAATGACTAAAGCTAAAATCAAATCTACCGTTAGCAGTAACCCAAAGGAATTATTAACTGGCTTAAATCTGCACGCACTCCAGTGGCATATCGATAGCCAATCAATGATCGGCAAAATGAATTTAAAAGCCCGCACTGACGTGCGCGCACCAGAGGCATGGAGTCGGGGCAAAAAAGGTGATGGGGTACTAGTCGCAGTCATTGATAACCTGATTCAGTGGGATCATCCAGCTCTCGCTAATCGGATCGCTACCGTCGATTGTAATGCTCAAAAATTGATGGCTTGTGCCCCAGACGAAAAGCATGGTTGGGATTTTAGCGATGATGATGAAGGTGATAATGACACTCGCATCAGTGCGGAGGAACTAGAAAAGCTCCGCCCCGAACTAGAGGAAAGCTTGAAATCTGATGCATTTCTTCAAGCCAATTATGCTGATGGGATCGCTAAACATAAAGCCAGTCATCCAGCACTTTCTGACAATCAAGTCTTGGCGATATTGCGTAACTATCTGCGGGAAAACGCCGTAGCCAGTTTTCATGGCACGATGTCAACGGGGATGATTGCGGGTAATGCTAGCAATGGGTTTCAAGGAATTGCTCCCAATGTCAAAATCTTACCAGTTCGGGCGGGTAATTTAGGCCGATCTTTATCTGTCACCGCCATCTTAAATAGTATCGGTTATGCGGCCGATCGCGGTGCAGATGTGATCAATATGAGCTTTGGTTCAAATTTACCCAATCAGCTCCAATCGGATCTAATTTCCGACCTCCAAAAGCAATATCCCAAACTAGTATTCGTTGCAGCGGCGGGGAACGAAAATACTCCATCTAGCGGTTATCCTGCCGCTTTTCCTGATGTTATTTCCGTTGGAGCCATCAGCGTTAAAGGTAATCGAGCTTCCTATAGCAACTTTGGTAATCGCCTCGATGTCGTTGCACCTGGCGGCGATCCAGATGTTGATGGTGGAGTGCTGACTCTCAGCGGGATTGGTGCAGATGGCTTTTGGCAAAATACCCGTCAACCTAACGGCGATTTTGCCCCCTTCCAAGATCGTCGGGGCTACTATATTTTCACTGAAGGTACCTCTTTCGCCTCCCCTGCGGTTGTCGGCGTGATCGCCCTGATGAAATCCGCCGATCCACAACGGAAACTCACCGCTAGGCAATATCGCGAAATCCTCTTGAGTACCAGCAGTCGGGAAAGTCTCCGTCTAACTAGTGATGAATCAGCGACTTTTGCTAGCAATCGTAACGCGGGCAATACACCCAATGTCAGTGGTGAGCAGTTCTACTTTGGCAATGGTTTGGTAAATGCTGACAAAGCTGTCGCTGCGGTAGAACAGATGCAACGCTAACTTTACTCTCATACGAGCATTCAGCCCTGAGGTTTTGGCATGGGGTTGAATGCTGCTGTCTTCGGTATTGTAGCTTGGCTAAAACCGTTTGAGCTATTTATATTTAATATCAATTTTGTCAATGAACTATCCTCTCGCTTGGTTAGCAATATTCATTTCTTTAACGATCAGTTACACTTTAGCCTTAAATAGCTTGATCCCAATTTCGCCAGCCATAGCTCAATCGAATCATCCTAATCACCCAGCAGCGGAAAAACTTAATCAAGATGGTTTGAATTTAGCAGAGCGGGGGGATTTTTCTGCGGCATTAGTTAAATATCAACAAGCCTTAGCTGCTTATATAGCAGTTGGAGATCGATTAAATGAAGGGACAGTTCTTGGAAATATCTGTTTAGTTAATTATTATCAAGGACAACCCGATCTTGCTCTAGATATTTGCCAGAGATCTTTGAAAATTGCCCAAGAAATTAGCGACCGCGAAGGTATTAGTCTTAATTTTAATACCATCGCTTTAATCTATCAAAGCACTGGTAAATATCCCCAAGCGAGTGATTATTTTCAACAAGCTCTGGCTATAGTCAGAGAACTAAAAGATCTAAACCGTGAAGCTACAATTTTATATAATCTGGGTTTTGTTTATAACTCCCAGGCTAATTATCCTCAAGCATTAGAATTATACAAGCAAGCTCTTAAACTCAGTCAAGTAGTCGGAGATCGATCTCAGCAAGGATTAGTACTATCGGGAATGGGTTTGGTTTATCAAATTCAGGGCGACTACACTCGATCGCTAGATTTATTTCAACAAGCCCAAAAAATTGCCATAGAAACAAAAGATCGAGCGGGATTAGGTGCAGCATTAGGGAATATTGGGCAGACCTATGTTTATTTAGCCGACTATCCTCAAGCTCTCAAATATTTTGATCAAGCAATTCAGATCTTTAGATTGCTAAATTATCTAGATCAGGTTGGTATAAATCTTAATAATCAAGGTAATGTCTATAATTATATAGGACAATATTCTCAGGCACTATTATCTTTTGAAACCGCGCTAAAAATTCATCAAGCTACTAAGAATAGGGCAGAAGAAGCAGCAACATTGTCAAATATTGCCAGTGTCTATCAGATACTGGGTCAATATAATCAAGCTTTAAAATATTATAAGTTAGGATTTTTAATCGCCAAAGATATTGGCAATAAAAATACTGAAGGCACAGTAATTGGTAATATTGGGCTGATCTATTATCACCTCGGACAGCATCTTGAAGCACAAAAATATCACCAACAAGCTTTAGTCATTCACCAAGCTACAGGTAATCGAGGACAAATCAGTACCACTCTAAATAATTTAGCCCAAGATTATTATGCTCTTAAACAGTATGCCCAAGCATTAACCACTCATATTGAAGCTCTAAAGATCAAACAAGCGATTGATGATCGAGCCGGAGTTGCACAAATTCTGAATAATATCGGTAACGATTATTCAGTGCTCGGTGACGTTGAAAAGTCTCTCAGCTACTATCGTAACGCCACAGAAATCGCTCGAAAAATTAAATATCGAGAAATTGAAGGGATCGCCCTTTCTAATCAAGGTAAAGCCCTCTATAAACTTGATCGACTCGTAGCCGCAGAAGCTCCGCTCCGTGCTGCTATTGACGTATGGGAATCGATGAGATCGGGATTAATTGACAAAGATAAAATATCTCTTCAAGATCGAGTTAAATTTAGTTACGATCTATTACAAAAGGTACTAATCGAACAAAATAAACCCCAAGCTGCGCTCGAAATTTCTGAGCGTGCTAGAGCCAGAGCTTTAGCTGAACTCTTGGCTGGTAAAATTATTTTTAGTAATAGTGCGACTGCCAACAAAATTCGTCAAGCACCGAATCTGAGCCAGATTCAACAAGTCGCTAAAACTCAAGCTGCCACCCTCGTTCAATACTCCGTTATTGATGACAATATCTACACTTGGGTAATTAAACCGACAGGGAAAATTGTCTTTCACCAAATCAAACTCCCACCGAAAACTACCCTCAAAGATTTAGTCGTTACTACCCGCGATAGTATTGGAGCAAATCGGGGACAACGGAGTAAAGATAATGATGCTCCTGTCGCTAGTGGCGGTGATCTCCAGCAACTTCATCGACTACTAATTGCGCCGATTGCCAAAGATCTGCCAACAAATCCAACAGATCCCGTCATCATCCTGCCGCAAAACGAACTCTTCCTCGTGCCATTTGCCGCGCTCCGAGATGCTCAAGGCAAGTATCTGCTCGAACAACATACGCTGACGATCGCACCCTCAATTCAAGTGCTCGCCCTCACCGAGCGCAAATCAAACCGCACTAATAAAACCCCGCCCCTAGTTGTGGGAAATCCAGTCATGCCGCTGTATAAAGGCGAACAGCTAGCCAATCTTGCTGGAGCCGAATCTGAAGCTAAAGCTATCTCCCAAATCTTGCAAGTACAACCGCTCATCGGCGCACAAGCTGACAAACAGAAGGTAATCGACTTGATGCAAAAAGCACCGATTATTCATCTGGCAACACATGGATTATTAGACACAATTAAAGGAGATATTCCTGGTGCAATTGCGCTAACGAATGGTTTTCTCACCTCTGGCGAAATCTTTGAGATGCAGTTATCAGCAGATTTAGTCGTCCTCAGTGCCTGCGATACGGGGCGTGGGGACTTAACTGGTGATGGTGTGGTGGGGTTATCTCGATCGCTAGCAGTGGCGGGAGTACCATCCGTATTGGTATCGCTATGGGAAGTGAGCGATAATGCCACAAAAGCATTGATGGAAGAGTTTTATCGCAATCTACACCTCAAACAACTCACCAAGGCGCAAGCGTTGCGACAGGCGATGTTGACAACGATGAAGGATTATCCCAATCCTAATTTTTGGGCGGCATTTATGCTTGTTGGTGATGGAAAATAATTTGTCTCGCTTGTTATTTGTTTCCAAAATAAATGTAAACAATGAGGCTGAATTGGGGCACATTAAACTTAGTCTTGTTCGCGGAGCAAACGAGATCCTTCATTCCCTCATCACCACTATCGATGGCTATGCAAAAATTAATTGTTTTTTCATTGAGTGCGCTGATGCTGCTCCCACTCAGCAGTTGCACTCAAATCCATAGTGCCGATCTAAATTCAACCACAACAGCCCCAGCCCCAGCCTCGATTAAGGTTGGCGGTTCATCCAGCACTACGGAGTTGCTAACCCTCTTAGCAACCAACTACTCAGCGATTAACAAAAACATCACGATCGACCAACTCAAGCCAGGGCAGTCCGAAAGCATCATCGAGGGAATTAAACTAAAAGTTGTTGATGTGGGGACAATTGCCCAGACTTCTTCAAAAGTGGAACAAGATCAAAGCATTTTAAATACTCGTGAAATTGGTGAAGATCTATTAATAGTTGCCACCCATGCTAGCGTCACTGGCATCAAAAATTTAACCACCAAAAATCTTCAGGATATTTATAGTGGCACTGTCACTAACTGGCAGCAGATGGGCGGCCCAAATGCGAAGATTGTCTTGCTCGATCGTCCTGAAGATGAATCTGCCAAGAAGCTGTTGCGTAAATATTACTTAGGGAAAGATCTGAAGAATTCACAAAAAGCAGTGGTACTTAGCAAGGAAGGGCAATTGATTCAGGCAATTGAGACTACTCCCTATAGTATTGGTGCCTTTTCGCTCGCTCACTCTATTTCCCATCAGTTACCCGTCAATCGGATCAGCCTGAACGGATTTGCACCCACCGCAGCCAATCTGAAGACCAATAAATATCCAATGGTACGCCACCTATTTATTGTTTCGCATAAAAATCCTTCAGCAGCGACTCAAAGCTTTATTCAATATATCTTCAGTCTGCCAGCCATCAGCGCGATCGAGCAGGCTGGTTTTATTCGTGCTACTGAATCAAGCCAGAATTAGCGATGGATATTCTCAATCGATATTCACGATTACCAGTTGCAGTCAAGCTATTATCGCCACTATTAGCCACATTCCTCGGCTTATGGACTGTGGGAATTTTGGGTTTTGGCTTAGTTGCCAGAAATAATCTCGAACAAAATGCCCAAAAAGAGGCGGAGGACTTTGCAGCTTCTTTGCAACTCAATCTCCAATTACGGCAAGAAACCCTCAATCTCAAAGCTAGGGCAATTAGTAATAATAGTGATGTGATTGGGGCAGTTGCGAGTCAGAATCGCGACCTGTTGCAACAAATATTGCTACCCATCCAAGCTACTTTCGAGCTAGATTTGGTGAAAATTATTACTCCTGATGGCAATAGCTTATTATCTTTGCAGCAAGGAGAACTCCGATCGGCAAAATTAAATGATGATGCTGTCAATCGTTCGGCTCAGGCGGGACTAGAGTTAGCTGGAGTAGTGACAACTACGAGTAAAAATTCATCTGCCTTGGTGGGATTAATGCCGATTAAATCTAGTACCAAAATTCTCGCTGGTTTAGTCGTAGGGAATGCGATTAATGACACATTACTCCAGCAAATTCGCAGCAATACATCGATGCATCTGATCGCCTTTGAAGATAATCAAGTCACAGCATCGACTCTACCGATCGATCGCCGTCGGCAATGGAAATTCCCCCAGGGTAAGACATTGCGTTGGATGGCGATGGGGGGGGAAGACTACATAGTCAAAACAATTGAAATACCCAGTTTCTTTGGCGGAGCCAATTCCGCAAAGCAGCAAGCAACTCTGCAAATTGCGGTGCTCAACCAAGCAAAAGAAACTGAGGAAACCGAAACTCAATTATGGTTGTTGCTGATCGGCTTTGGGCTATTGGGTGGATTATTGGTTAGTGGTGTAAGTATTCAGGGATTCCGTGTCACCCAATCCCTGAGTCGGCGGATTCAAAACCTCACCCAGGTGACTCAGCAGATAGCTGCTGGCGACTTGAGTATTGTCATTCCGATCGATACCCAAGATGAAGTTGGTGTGCTGGCTCAGGGCTTCAACAAAATGGCAGCGCAACTGACAGCCCGCGATCTCCAACTATCACAACAATTGCAACAACTCGAAAGTACCCTGTCCGAACTGCATTATTCCGAACAGGGACTTCAGCAAATGAATGAAGAGCTAGAAAGCCGTGTCGAAAGTCGCACGGCTGAACTAAACAAAGCTAAACTAGTCGCCGATACAGCCAATCAAGCCAAGAGTGAATTTTTGGCGAATATGAGTCACGAACTGCGGACTCCCCTGAATGGTATCTTGGGTTATACCCAAATCCTCAATCGCTCGATCGCCCTCTCTAGTAGAGAAAAACATGGTGTTAATGTCATTCACCAATGCGGTACTCATCTCCTCACTCTGATTGATGATATTTTGGACATTGCCAAAATCGAAGCGCGTAAACTCGAACTCACGCGCCAAGAAGTTCATCTACCTTCCTTCTTACAGAATGTCGTCGATATTTGTCGGATTCGAGCCGATCGCCAAGGCATCGAATTTATTTACCAGCTAGATCCCAACTTGCCGATCGATATTGTCACCGATCAAAAACGGCTGCGGCAAGTACTGCTCAACCTGCTGGGTAACGCGATTAAGTTTACTGATCGAGGATCGGTAACGTTTAGCGTTACCATAATGGATCTCGAAACATCGACTCTATGCTTTGAAATTAAGGATACGGGATCGGGGATTCCAGCCGATCGCATCGGGCATATTTTCCACGCATTCGAGCAAGTTGGCGATAAAACCCGCCAGTCGGAAGGTACTGGCTTAGGCTTAACCATTAGCCAAAAAATTATGGAATTAATTGGCAGCAAAATTCAAGTTCAGAGTCAAGAGGGAGTGGGGAGTAAGTTTTGGTTTGAACTAAAAATCACACCTTTAGCAACTACCACTGATAGCCAAACCGCACCATCGATCGACGATACGCCGACGATTATCGGCTATGAGGGGCCACGCCGCCAGATTTTAATCATTGATGACCATTGGGAAAATCGATCGGTCTTAGTCGATGTACTCACGCCATTAGGCTTCCAAGTTGCCGAAGCCGAAAATGGTCGCGTGGGCTTAGAATCGATCGCCAAACTTGCCCCCGATCTGATTATTACCGATCTAATTATGCCTGTTATGGATGGATACGAACTACTTCAGCAGTTACGAAATGATGATCATCTCCAACATTCGATCGTCCTAGTTTCTTCGGCATCAGTAGCCCAAATCGATCGACAACAGAGCCTAGCTGCTGGCGGCGATGATTTTCTGGCCAAACCACTCCAAATTAATCAGTTATTGCCATTATTAGGTAAACACTTACAACTGACATGGAAATACGATCTGACTAATCCAAATCACAGCCCGTCACCGGATTATGAGTCATCATCTCTTATAGATTTGATTTTACCTTCTCCAACAGATTTAAGGATTTTACTAGAATTTACTCAAGATGGAATGGTCAATCAATTGATTGCCACAGCCGAACAAATTTGTGAAAAAAATATTCTCTATCAACCATTTGCCGATAAAATTATCAAATTAGCCAGAGAATTTCAGATCGATCGGCTTGAGCTATTGCTGAAAAAATCACTATCCTCCCCATCATTAAACTAAACTCAGTCATGATAACTAAATTAACTGGAAGAATCCTGATCGTCGATGATACACCCGCCAACCTAGATACAATCTCTACAGTGCTGAGTGATGCTGGCTATGAGATCGCAGTCGCTACCAGTGGAGAACGAGCATTGCAAAACCTAGAACGCCGATCTCCCGATTTGATTTTGTTAGATGTAATGATGCCAGGTATCGATGGATTTGAAACCTGCGAACGGATTAAAGCCAATTCTAGAATTTGCAACATTCCGATCATTTTCATGACCTCTTTGATTGATATTAATAATAAAATCAAAGGCTTTAATTGCGGTGCTGTAGATTACATTAGTAAGCCTTTTCAAGAACAAGAAATTTTAGCCAGAGTCAAAACCCACATTCAGTTAAATCGCTTAACTCAAGGTTTAGAACAGCAAGTATCCGAACAAACTGCTTGTCTAAGAATGGCTAACGAAGTCTTAGAACAAGCTAATATCTCTAAACGATCTTTCCTCTCCACCATGAGTCAAGAAATTCGGCAGCCGATCGATACCATCTTGAGGCTTACGGAGCAGTTGCAAGAACAGCAGTATGGCACACTTAATTCTCAACAAGTCGATAATTTAGAAAAAATTGAGCGTAATGGGACTCATCTTCTCTCGCTGATTAACAATACTCTCAAACTAGCTAATATTGAATCTGGTCAATTAAAGTTGGATCTCGATCTGATCGAGATTGAAGATATATGTAAAGCTTGTTTGTTAGCAGTCAAATCAAAAGCCGATCAAAAAAATATTAAGTCAATCTTGAATGTTGAATCTCCAATTCCTGGAATATCGATCGATGAGCGTCATATTCGTCAAATTATCATTAATTTACTCAACAATGCTGTGAAATTTACCTCTGTTGGCTCTGTCACCTGAAGTGTCACCGCCGGAACATTCACAAATCGAGAAAATATCCCATGCGTTCGGATTGCGATCTCTGATACTGGTATTGGTATTTCTCCAGAAAATATCAAACAGCTTTTCCAACCCTTTGTCCAAATTCCTGATGCTTTAGGAGAGCGACCTGAAGGCAATGGGTTGGGACTAATTTTAGCAAAGCAAATTGTGGAGCTACATGGCGGTCAAATTAGTGTCTATAGTATGGAGAAGGTGGGTAGCTGTTTCACAATCGAATTACCAACTCAGGAATTATCGCCCAGATTGCCCACGGTAAAGAAGCTCCAGCCATATAGCTTAGATAATGGTGAAATTGATTTCAACAGCTTTGACTCTATTGAACTTGTCCATGCGATCATGGATGGAAAATAATCGAATTAGTGGCGATACTCATCTACTTTAAGATCTTCGCCATTATGAATCCGATTAGTTACTTAGATCGACTTGTGGGAACTGACTGATCGCTAAATTCTATCTAAATTCAGTTAGGACTGCTATAGCACTGCAATATCTTTAAGACAACGACGTGTTAATTCGATCCGAGCAAGTCCATCTTTCTCATTACGAATATCGATGTTGGTGGCAAAAAAATAAGTATTCTTTCCTTTCTCCACATAACCGATATACCAGCCAATATTTGGGATCACCTTACTTCCAAAGCCGTACCAGCCAGTCTTACCTCTAATCGTGTATTCTGGAGTTTTCTCATTAATCATAATGTCCTTAACGATAGAGCGTGATCTCTCAGAAAATGGTAAATCGTTATGATAGAGGCGACGGAGAAATTGAATTTGCTGTTGAGGTGTAACTGTTAATAACCCATTCAACCAAAATTTATCGATATCGCCCTTAGTACCAATATTTTGGTTTCCATATTTTACCTGAGTTACCCATTGTTGCATTCGATCATGTCCTACTCGGCGGGCTAGAACTTGGTAAAACCAAACGGCAGAAAGTTTGAATGCTTCTCTCATATTCAAGTCTCGATTCCAGATCGGAAGATCTCTTTGAATTCCGTCCCATGTAAGAACAGAAATTTCATCTGAAATGACTTTTGTTTCTAACGAAATTAAAGAATTGAGAATTTTGAATGTTGATGCAGCAGGGAAAGCCGTTGCATTTCGTTGTGGATTGTGTTGAAAAATACGACGATTGCTCAAATCATCGATCAGAATTGAACCCTGAACTCCCAACTCTCGAAAGTGTCGTGAAAAATCAATATTTTGAGCAACTTTTACGCGAACTGGAGACTCTAAGGTGAGGTTTTCCATTGTCGCTTCGGATTGCACAGGCTGCAACAGGATAGAGGCAATGCCGCATAATGTAATGGAAAAAATTATTGCAAAACGAACTATTCGATTCATAAGCTTTCACAGGTCAATGAGATGCAGAAACATTATACCTATTTAAACTGGATCGGCTAAATTTGTCTCCTAATCTTAACATGTTTAGTCGAGTTAGGAGTGAAAATCGTTAAAAGGTTGATAGCATTTCTCTGGATCGTAGAGATGACAATTATCGGTTATCTCTACGATCAGATCCCAATTAAACTGCCGCTCCTTGATATATTCACCCCAATTCTCTTTGATACTCGCGTGTGCTGTGCGGAGATTGTAAGCAGGAATTGCCGTTGAGATATGGTGCGGAATATGCACATTAATATCATGGCAAAGAACTTCCACCCAGCGCGGATAATCACAATGAATCGTACCTGCTAACTGAGCAATTGCTTCATTCCACTCACTGGCGGGTGTAAACTGAACATCCACATTTGTATGGTGAACGAGGGTAAATGTACTCATCCAAAAATGATATACCAGCCAAGGCATCAACCAGAATTTAACTAATCCCCACCCACCAGTAGTTAGCGTCAGTAAAGTTAAACCGATCCCACCAGCAATTATCACAACTAAAGCCGAGAATTTTACTTGTTCCCGTTGTTTGCCTTCAAACCGATTCCAGTTAAAGTGCAACATCACCCAATGAACGATCGATGCCAACCACCATAACCGCCCCCGCATCGCGCGATACACTATTTGCATGGCAGATCCCGCCGTGTTGTATTCGTCAGGTGTCCAGGGCTGCCAAGCGTTGTCTACACCCAGCTTATTGGTATGTTTGTGGTGATAGTTATGGAGGATGCGCCAGCCGTGGAAAGGGTAGAGCAGTGGCAACATTAAAATGTGTCCCACGGTATCATTAATGCGCCGATTGTTAGAAAATGAATGATGAGCAGCATCATGACCAATTACAAAAAAGCCAGTCAGTGCAGTCCCAGTAAAAATCCAGATTGCTGGTAATAAATACCAAGGGGAAATCGCTAAACCTAAATAACCTAAAGCCACCATCGCGACGCTGAAGATAACTTGTTGCCAAGCTTTGCGGCCATCTTTGATAAAAACTGATTTTGGTAAAGTTTTAATGATATCTTTTAGTTTCAAGTCAATCGATTGATCGATCTTTGGTTGCTTTACTGGTTCTGAGGTGATAGATAAAGTCATGTAAATTGTAGATCTTAGTTGAAATTGAATAAAATTACTTTTTTAGGACTGGTAGTGCACTTTATACCGATTTTATATTTAATGAAAATCGTCTATTTGGTAAATTTTGAACTAAGTTAAAAGACTTATAAAATCTAGTTTAATCTCGAATTAATGCTGCTGCCAAATGCCTGGAAAAGCTAATAATCCGCTGGCAACTCTCAGCGTGCCAAACCTTAAGATGACTGTTGATATTACCTGCTACTAATGGCCCCATCAAGTAAAAATTTTTGCTAGTTTCAAAGTTTTCATCGATCGAGAATCCACGATCAGACTCATTCGGCACACAAATTCCGCTGTTAATTAAGTTTTTCATCAGCGGTGAAGAAGATCTCTTGACACCCTGAAATCCGGCACAATTAATCACTAATCCAATCGGTGCCGTCAAAATTTTCGGCTCCCGATTTTCGCCTACTAAGTATTCACAGCCCACTCCGCCATCTGCCTGAGATCGATACTTGAGAAACTTACCTTTGATAAACTCTAATTTGCCTTGGGCAATTAGATCGTCAACGACATCTAAATATTCTCCCCCTGCGCGTCTTTGTAATTTACCAATCTCAACTGAGTACTTATCAACAAACTGATGCTGTTCGTCAAGGCTCAATCGATCGATTGCCTTAATTAACATTGTTGATATCTGCGGATGAGTATCAGCAATATTAATACGATCTGACTGCGCCTGTGCTATGTCTTGCTCTACTGCTGCAAGTATCTGTGCTGCTGTAAAAGATTGTGGGGACTGCACCAATGAGACTAGATGCTGTGGCTGATAATCGAACTCCACAACTCGATCGCTAATTCGACTGGGAAATGCAGCATTTGGAGACAGAATCAAAAATTTACTAATTAAATCTTTCGCTGTCTGCGAATTATTAAGTCCATAGATGATTTCCAATGTGCTAGCATTAGAGCCAATAATTAGCACTTGGCGACGATTTGAATCGGCATCTTGTAGCGATCGAACAATGCATTGAATATTGAAATCGAGGGATGGGGCATAGATATCTTGAATATTACAAACACCGTCACTTGTTAATGACGATTGAGAATTATCAAAAGCACCATTTGGGGGACTGCCGATCGCCAGAACGACTTTTTTAGCATGGAAGATAGTAGAATCTTCATCAGCGTGATCGATCTCTAACCTGTAAATATCTGCGTTGCGTTCGATATCCGTCACTGCTGCCGTCAGTAGATCGAGTTCGATTAGTCCCTCGGCGATTGCTCGATCTAAAACATTAGTGAGTTGCTGCTGGATGTACAAACCAAACGTATATCGGGGGAGAAACAGATCGTCCCAACTTCCTTGCTCTAGCTCCTGCGCGTGAGTTTGTAACCATTTACGGGAAAGTTCGCCTTGCTGGTGTTCAGGCAGATTGAATATCCAGTCGCGATGACGATCGAGCCAAGCGACAAAATGCTCGCGTTCTAACTGTTGGGGCAGAAACTCTCGGAGTGAGGTAATGAGCAGGGAATTGTAACCCGTTCGCTCTCCATAGGCGACACCAGTCCAGAATTCACCCGATCTCTCGACTACGGCGATCTTCATCGATCGTGGATTGGGCTGTTGCTCTAGCAGTGAAATGTAGTTGATGAGCGTGTAAGCTGATGAAATTCCCGCTCCAATGATAGCGAGATCGTAAGCTGACTGGGCATCGACTTGTGAGTCAACTGACTGTTTTAAAGTTGAATTTTGCATCGAAAAAAATTAGTTTTAAGAGTGATTCTCTGCGCCTGCGGTCTGGAATGGATAACGCATTGGTATGCCTAGTTCGCGTTCTAGGCGATCGCTAAACGCTTTTAACTCTTGAGCTTTAACTCGTTTGAGTTGTCTGGTTGGATAAGAATAGTTGGTGGGCAAATGATTT
>CASBPY010000175.1 GCA_949127675.1 Synechococcales cyanobacterium PMM_0072 | reverse complement strand
GTATTCACAAACCATGACAAACCGCGACAAAAAAGTTGTCGAAGATTATTGGGCTGGTTTGAATGGGGAAGAGTGCGAGGACTAGTCTGAGTTTCAAGTCCACAGCTCATCGATGAACCGATCTAGTTCTTTGCGTTTGATTCGGTAAGCTTTGCCCATAATTCGCGCTTCTAGTTCGCCGCTTTTGATGGCACTCATTAGGATATCTCGGCTTAGTCCGGTGATGATTTGGGCTTCGTTGAGGTTTACTAGGGTCTTACCTTGGAGCAGGAAGGGAAAGGAGAACAGGCGTTCGGAAAAGTCTCTAAACGGGGTGATGATCGGGGCGAGGAATCCACCGCTGGTCTGGGCGATCTGGTTGGTTGGTAGTTGGTCTAATAGTTCGCTAGTAGATGACATGACTGTGGGTTTGACTTTGGGTATTTGTCGCTCGTTCTTGAAGTTCTCCAGGTCTTGCTCGTCGAACATGGCGACATCGTTGGTCGCTCCTGGTTGGTATCGAACGCCGATCTTTCCGTCTTTAACGTGCCGTTCTAGTGTTCTGCTGCTGATTCCTAGATATTCTGCTGCTTCTTTTTTGGATAACATTGCAAACCGCGACAAACATCGACAAGTCTAGGATATCTTATGTCGGACTTTAAACCTCGACAAATATCGACAAGTGCTGAAACTGATTTGCTGTAGCAACTCTAGGAATTATTACCAAACTTCATTCAGATCTAGGATCAACCCTGGCATCACATCACCACAGTCGATCGAGCTGGGAGCTTCTACCACCTCTACTTCTTGTCCTGGTCTGTAGATCTCTACCTGTTTGTCCCAGATATTAATTAATAGTCCTAAAGGTGTTTTCAATCGCTGGTATTCCACCATCCGCTGTTGCCAAGCAGCCAATCGGTCGGGAGGGCTGTATTCAAGTACAAAATCTGGAGCTACGGGGCAAAATTCATCACCGGACATTGCCTCTGTGCGGGGTTTAGCAATCCAAGTCAGATCTGGATTCATAATGCCGCCACCAATTGCCAGTAAATCATAGCCCATCGAAGATCCCAGCACGGTGCCCAATTTGGCTTGTTTGTTCCACTGGTGGACTTGCATCATCAAGTCACTACTTATCAATGCTATCCCACAAACGAACAACGGCTTGAACAAGAGTTGTCCGGTTGCTGTCAATTCCAGGCGCAGATCTTGATTATTCGTATTTAATTTGTAGTATTGTTCTGAAGTGACTGTCAGGGTAATGCCACTGACATCTAACAGCAATGGTCGCACATCTTCATCGGCGATTGGAGTATTTAAAGTTGTCATCAAACCTCCAGACGTTTACGAGCATTGGGTGATCTTGCTTTAATCCTATCACTTTCCCTATCTAGATTTTAGTCGATCTCCCAAACCGCGACAAACATCGACAAGTCTTGAAACTAGCTGACTATCAAGGTTATAGGGTTTGACTGAGTTTTGCTGAGATCGGTTACTATTCCCAGAGTCGTTGAATCGGATAGGCATCCATTTGGGTATCTTGGAGATCTTCTAGGGGTGCATCGAAGTCATCAGCCATCGTAAACATCCCTTTCATGGTTCCAGCTTGGCGGTACTTTTGGGGTGTGGTTGCTGGAGATGGGGTTTGGATATATTTGGTAGCCAGGTATTCAGCGTAGTTGAGGATTTCGGCTTGAATGGTTTGGGGGAGTTTGTCGAGGGTGGCGATCAGTTGCGGGGAAACCATGTTTTTTATCCTAGTTTGACAGGTGGAAATTAATTGTTTGAGAAGTCTAGCCCAGCGATGTATCGCTCTAAATCTTGGGTTTTGATCCGGTAGGCTTTGCTGATAATCTTCGATGGGAGTTCGCCGTTTTTGATGGCATCTAGCAGGATTTCGCGGCTGAGTCCGGTGACGATTTGAGCTTCATCTAATGTCAGTAGTAGTCTGCTCCTAAGTTCAGTGGCAGTAACTCGCGAGCTGTGGTTGTTAGTACCGTTGGTTGGGTTGCCAAACCATCCCCCCAGGGGTGCGATGTGGGCGGTGAGGGTAAAGGTTAATTCGGGCTGGGTTTGGGGAGTGGCTAAATTAGCCCAACGCGCCAAAAAGATAAATTTAGCGAATAAGTAGTTAAATATCTCTTCCCGCAGGATTGATCGACAGCCTCAATGACGTTCCTTTTGCCTAGATTTTTGGGGAGTGCAGAAAGTCTACTTTCCACACTGTGTATTGACTTCACATAATACTCTTAATTTGAGGCTAACTTTTAGTGCTAGAACCCTTGCCGAATTCAAGGTGCAGAAACTACAGCTATGGGATAGGATTTTGCACGATTAGCATTGATCGAGACTAATCGATGAAAGTCTTTACTAGCAATGGTTTGAAATGTAATTGTACATTTTTGGCGCGTTGGGCTGATTTAGCCAACATCGACAAAATATCACCTGTGTTGTCGATGTTTGTCAGAGATGAATCATAAGCTTAAAGCCTGTATCCAGGTTAAACTAATCGTAGAACTCACTTTTGTGTCTCAATCATGACTCTAAAAGAATTAGAGCCTCAGCTATTAGCTCTTTCTGACACTGAAAAAGCGCAAGCTGTCCAGCTTCTATCTCAAGGTAAAAGCAGTACTATTCAAGGCATTGAAAAAACGCCTGGTGTTTGTGGTGGAAGTGCTTGTGTTATCGGAACGCGAATTACTGTATGGGGATTGGTTGAATCGAGACGTGTTGGTTATAGTGAAGCCGATTTACTAACTAGCTATCCCACTATTTCAGCAACTAATCTTGCTAATGCTTGGGCATATGCAGCGGCTTTTCCTAATGAAATCGAAGCTGAAATTGAAGAAAATAATGCAGTAATGATTCAAGAAATTTAGGATATGAAATTATATGCTGATGAACAATATCCATATCCTATAGTTAAATGTTTACGAAACTTGGGACATGATGTTCTAACTGTTCAGGAAGCAGGAAAAGCAAACCAACGAATTCCTGATGATGAAGTGTTAGCTTTCGCCACTGAAAACGAGCGGGCTGTAATTACCCAAAACCGCAAAGATTTTATTAAATTGCACCGGATGAATTCCAATCATGCTGGAATCATTGCTTGTACCGAAGATCGTGATTGGGATGCTATTGCTCAGAGAATTCACGTTGCGATCACCGAAGCAGAATCCTTGCACGGCAAGCTAATTCGGATCGTCAGACCCTAATCGCGACAAACATCGACAAGTGTTGAAACTAATCTGGTTAGTCTACAGCCCAAACTGCGACAAACATCCCTTTCATGGTTCCAGCTTGGCGGTACTTCACTCTGAATATGATAAGGAGCAGTGGAAAAATGACGATTACTTTTAACCAGAAAAACTATATAGCATTACTAGAACGCGATGAGATTGCGCCGAAGGTCATCGAAACCGAAGCAGAATATCAGCGATTCTTAGCGGTCGCCGAGCGGCTGATCTTTAAGAGACAAGATCGTACTGCTGAAGAAACTACCTTACTCAAACTTTTGGTGAAGCTGATTAAGGACTATGAAGAGGAAGTTTTCGATCTGGAGAATTGGTCGAAAACATCCCCGCACGAGCTGTTGCAATTTTTGATGGAAGCCAAAGGTATCAAACAAGCCGATTTAATTGGAGTTCTGAGCGATTCTAGTGGGTTGGTGTCGTCGATTGTCAATGGTAAAAGAGCGATCAGTAAGGCTCAAGCTAAGAAGCTGGGTGATTTTTTTAATATCGAATCTGGTGTCTTTATTTAGTATAGTTTCAGGCATCACCAGGTACATCCGACAGAATCGTTGTAACGTGTCGGTGAATGTGCCAAGATAGCTGCCGCAGTTTGAGTCGGAGCGTCCAGATTTATTGCTAATCTAGAGAAGAGGTCGTTCGGACGCGATTCTACTCATGGCTACAAATCAACATCCCTTGCCGTTCAGTTATACCCCCGCTGTCAATTTAGCTGGCACGCCCAAACAAATCACCTGGGCTATATCTATCCGCCAGCGCATCATTGACGAACTAGATAGTTATATCGAAAGCAATACCCATGAGTTTGTTTTCGATGAATTTTCGGTGGTTTCATTTGCAGAAATTAAGTGGACGATCGCTACCGAAGCATCTGCTGTTTTCTTTATCGACCATCGCAGCTTGAGTACGCTGGAAATCTCCCGTATCGCTTGTTTGAAACACCTGAAGTATTGTCAAATAGCATCCGCAGATGAAAATGCCGATCTAAATTCGGAAATATCCCTACTCAAGTCCAGAGTCGAAAAACTCCGCTCTCTAGTCTCAGCTCGCCTCCCCGCCATTACTGAAAAATCTCGGAAGATCGAGCGATTTTACGATGCTAGCAATATCCGCAATGACGAAGAGTTACCAGCCCCATACAGCCCCAATCGCCACTACAAGGTTGATAACATCCTCGATATCATCTGCGAGCTAGAACGCCAGCTCGACTCGGCAGCGAGAAAATTATCTCGATTGTAAGGACGCTCTCAAAGATTCTCGATCTCGTCGGCTAGGTACTCTTGAGCTTTGCGCCATCCCATTGCCGTCACACCATCAGCTAGCACCACGATCGCGTGATGCTTTGCATCTGAATAGCTATAATCTACCAACCCCTCAGCCTTAACTGAGTCAAACCAAACCCTAAATTCTTGTGCTTCCGTCTGGTTGACAGGTTTGGGTTCGGCATAAATTGCCGACAATGGAATCACTTCTGGCGCGGACGATTGCTTCGAGATCCCCATTTGTGCTTCTAGTGCCGCCATTTTCACCTTCGCCTCCGCCGCCACCTGATCCCAAGGAGCTTCGCCCCAGTCAGGTTCATCTTCAGCAGCTTCTAGCGTGAGTACATCTGGTGATTGACAGATCGCGGGATGGTAAGTCTGGGTCGTGGCATCGATGCCTAAAATCTGCTGCGTTCGGGCAGTCTCGGCAGCAGATACTTCGGACTTGGGTTTGAGGACGCTCGGAGCGTCGTAAGTAACTCCCAGCCGTTCGCATTTAGCCTTCTCCTCCAATTCCCGCTCCAGACGGCGTTGATACTCATTCCAGAGCAATTCGGTCTGAAAGGGATTAGCGAGTACCTGAGCGGCTAATTCAACGGCACGGGCGGTAGAATTACCAGCCTCACCAAACTTAGTTTGTTCGACATAGCTGCGGAAGCTGGGGTTGACGTTGCCGTATACATCTCGCCAGGGCTTGGAGTCGATCGTCCCCACTTGCAATCCCGCCCGATACTCCGTCCAGTGCGTCCCCGTTCCCCGCTGGCAAGTTTTCTCGACTTCCGACTCCACCCACTTGGACGGGGTATGCAAGCGCGGATTATTCACCGCATGGGTGTATAAAGCCCTCATAAAGCCCTGTAATTCCTCTAAAGACTCCCACAGTCCATTTTCCTTGCCAAACTCCACCCACGTCGCTTCTCGTTGGGCTGTCCGACGCTCCTGGCGAGTAACCTTAGTAGTGATTATTGTAGTTTGATTGTAATCGGCGGCGGAAGATTTCCCTTCGCTAGAGACTGGTGCTGTGCTGAGATTTTCTGCTGATTTGGTATAGCCAAGATTAATTTTGCATGGTTCCGGATCGACCATCTTTGCTGGTGCAAAATCCACTGCTTGGCAAGTTTCCGGTTCCGGATCTGAAATTGCCCAAAAATCTTCCATCTCCTCCTCTGCCCAAATTTGAGGGGTAGGGGAGAGATCTAATTCGTTAGATTGGTTATTCGTTGATTTGGTTTTTAGTATGACCCGTAAATTTTGGTTATCCAGTTTCTCCGTTACCGAATTTTTACGTCTGGATTGAGGTGGCTCTGGGGGCGGATTTATGCTTTTTTCGGGGGGCTGCTCGAACACGGTATATTGATACCCACCGAACCAGCCATTTGCACTGCGGATGCGTTCGCGCACGATCCGCCCTTTATCCATCAATTCGCAGATGTACTTGGTTAATGTGGTTTGACACATGCCTAAATCGCGAGCTGCATGTTTGAGGGTGACGTGCCAGTTGTCGGAGTTGGATAAGAAATACCCATGTACCAATCGGGCGGTTCTCGATAATTCGTGGTTGCGGAAGAAGTTGTTTTGGAACTTGTTGTAGCCTGTTTGGTGGTCGGCGCGGATGATTTGGCAGTTGGCGGTGAATGCTGTGAATGTCATGATGGCTCCTGGTGTGTTTGGTAGGAGCCGCCTAGTTGCATCGATCTTCAGAATTTACAAGATTTATCGGTCAAATCGTTAGTACACTGTTTTTTAACTTTATGCTTCAAACACAGTCGGAGTAACGGGTTTTCCCTAAATATGTGCTTTTGAGAATCGAAAATAGAGCTAAATATTTTCCATGTGTACGTGATTTTTTGATAGAGTGAGAGTGTATGTGTCTCGCTCTATTTGTTTTGAACACAGTTCCAAATGTGTTTAAACGCTGTCGGGAAATCCGACCAAAATATCACGAAGAAGTCGCTTTAGCTCTGCTTAGGCGGCTTTTTCAATATTCAAAACATACCAGAAAACAGATCGAATTTTCACCATCGACAACCATCGCTAGCAGTCTCAACAGGCTCAGAATAGTTGCCCTGTAAGAGCTATAAGATTTTTTTTGATGTTTCAAATTTATTACCAAATCTTGTAGTAATCGCGCTCTGTACAGAAATAAAGTACCAAAAAGACATTTCGGCAGATCGCAGCTCAAACAGGGGTGTAGTCACGATACGTGGTTTTTAGTGCCACGAAACGCTGAAAACTTTATGTAATAAGCTTTCCAGCGTTTTATCCTCGATATGCTCCGTTATAGGCTGAAAAGCTTGATATCTCGTTAAATTTATTTATCTGGCTAAAGCTATAATCGTTAGCTGAATATAGTTTTGACGATCCGTGGCACTATTTTTCCGTTATCTTGATTACACCCCTATTAACCCCAATAGGCAGTTTATTTACCGATCTAAGCGGTCAGTTTGTAGTTTATAAAACATCCTCGCACGTTTGACTTAGTTTGGTTTGTTGGGCTATTTTAGCCTCATATTTGTATTCAGTTTTTCAATTCTTTTATTGTAAGAATATAGTTTTAATTTATCACGAATTGCTTCACATTTTCGGAGATAATCAAATATGTTACCTTTCAATTTATCGGAGAAGATATTTTTACCT
>CASBPY010000174.1 GCA_949127675.1 Synechococcales cyanobacterium PMM_0072 | reverse complement strand
GTGGCACCACTCCGATCCCTTCCCGAACTCGGTTGTGAAACGCTAGCACGGCGACGATAGTTGGGGGGTTGCCCCCTGTCAAAATAGCTCGATGCCAAGCTTAATATTTAATACAACAAGAAACCACTAACACATAAGTTAGTGGTTTTTTGATTGCTAAAGAAGTGACTGCACCAGGATTGGCAAGGTCATGTTGTTGGATCAAATTCGACTTTGGACAAATCAAAAATACCCACTTATTAATTCCAAGTGAGCAAACAGGTATAGTTGCGACCCTTTCTAAAAACTACGCAGCTATTACAGGGACAGTATTGTGAGATTTCCCTTTTTTAATCACTGGAGATCGAGGACGAGGGGCTTTCACCGTGATTCTCTTACAACGAATCGCACCCCAATTCTGCGTTTCCCCCTAATAGGTCAAAATAAAAGTCGAAGCCTAAGTGTTAGGAAGAAACGATTTATCGCAAGCCTTGACGAAGAATATTCACAAGAACTTTTAGAAGCTATTCTCTAATTAATTTTAGCTGATCGCGAAATATGAATTTGACTAAATATATTTAGTCTAGCTTTCTGCTGGATAAAATTAAATTAATTCAACCTCATATTTGGCTATAATTTCAATTGACATCGTAGTGGTTGTAGTTAAATGAGCAAATAGCATCGATCGCCTATTTTAGTGGCTGTCGATCGCAAGAGACCTCATTTTAATGCGTTCACCCTGGGTGGAGGCATACAAAATCGTCAGCATACCGAACAAACGTCAAGCTAGTCCGATTCTTAAATTTATCCCCCTTCAAGGAATTCGCTAATTGCGTCATCCTATTTTCCATTCCATTTAGAAGCTACAGGTTCAGACGATCGCACGGCTTGGAGGGTGAGGAATTGCCAGACCATTGGGTGGGCAAACTTAGCACTTGAGTAATCGATCGAACACAAGCATATTTGCCCACCATCATCAGCTTCAGGAAAACTCGATCAAAAAATTAGAATAGAAACGTAGTGCGTAAAGCACCAATTACCGCAGGTTGACTATTCGCATCATGATTCGGCGCAGACAAGTAAATAAGCCCGGGTGTAATACTAACACTCTCACTCAGTTTGACCTGATAAAAACCTTCAATATGCAGTCCAGCTTTAGTATCCGCCGTACCATCAGATGCCGAAGTCACACGGGGTGATTGTCCAACTAATAACCCCGCAATATTACCTTCACCACCAAAATTTGGCGCAGCAGCAGTTACTGCCCAATTCCAGATTTGTCTATCAACACCTGCCAACTGATTTTGAGTATATCCAGCCCAGCCACCTACAGCCAACTGAGGATTTAATTGGAACGAACCTTGCAATCCAAAGTTATTACTATCACCGCCTTGGTTCGCATTGGTACTACCAGTGGTAAAGTCAGCATTTTTAGTGCGGGTATAAGTCAAGCCAATTTTAGAAAATTCATTAGGCTTGAAAGTAACTTGAGCCAGCGCACCATAGCTACCCCCAAATAAACCATTACCAACTGCGGGATTATTGCCATCGCCTGCCAAATAGCCCAAACTCAATTCAATGCCGTCGCTTAACTTATGGCGAATCCCACCGCCAACACCTTCTAGTCCATAGTAAATCGAAGGGCGACTGGCAAATGATGTAATTGCACCACCACCACCATCACCGATATCAAAAAAAGGATTGATGGTATCAGTAAAATCATCGGCACCCCCAACATTCGCCGACACCACCACTTGCGTTTGCGGTGAGATCCCAAATTCATACTTGATTGCATCCAACCCAACACTACTATTAGTAGTTCCATCGGGATCTGTCGCCGCAATCCGCCCATCCAGGGTGCTAACCGCCGTAGTTCCAGGATTTGGATTGTTGTTAGCTAAACCCAAGCCGATTGATTGGAGACGAGTGGTGAGTGTGCCCCCGTTGATATCAGTTTTGAGATCTAGTCGCGTTCTTTGCCCAAATGCTGAGTTGCGACTGTAATCCCCAGTCACAGCCCCCGTTAAACTAAAAATTACTTGTCCTTCCAGTTTTGTATTGATTGAAAACTGTTGCTTGTCGATCTGTTCGATTTTTTTTACTGCTGCTGCTGCCGTATCATCAACTTTGATCAGTTGCTCTCGCAATTCCTGATTCGATCTGCGTAATGCTTCGATCTCTTCGCGGGTGACGCTCGGCTCGGATGGCGCAGGTGGTGGCGTTATTTGTCTAGTTGGGGGAGGGGTTTGGGTAACATCCGTTGGTGATGTTGTGGGTACGGTAGAAGTATTCGCTGGCTTGACTCGAGTCCGAACTCTGACTGTTTTGCGCTTCACCCGTTTCTTTCTTTTGCCAGCAACTGCAATTAGCTGAGGAGAACTAAATTGCAAATTATTTACGATAGTACCCGATGTTGTAGCTCTAACATCACTCGCCATTAATAACGTGGCAATTAGTCCACTTGCAGTAATCGTGAGCCAGTTGAGTTGATAGTTCCAAATTTTCATTAGAATGTGTTGAGGATTAGTTTGAATGGAGATAAAGTTTTTACGCCGATCTATGCGATCTTTTAATTAGAATGATAATCATTCTTGTAGTTATAATTATACCACTTGGGTACTAAATATCGAGATGACTTGGTCGTTAGTCTTAATTAAATATACAACTTAATTGATAATTTTATGCAATAATTTTATTGAAATCGATCTGCTACTCAATAAATCCGTCCTAATCGCCTTGGAGGTTACTACACCACTTGCCACTGGGAGCATAAGTCATCCCAACCGCAGATCTATCCATTATCGATTGGACGCTATCATAAAATTCCAACTATTTAGAAGCCACAGCCTAGTAGGGCGGGCACCTCAAACCTGTTAATTGTCAGCCAGTTTAGGTATTGAGTTAGGGTTTTCATGGTGATGGGTTTAGGCTGTAGAAATGATTATCATTATCAAACTTTGGATATCCGCCGATCGAGCCTAGTGTACCCAGGCTCGTAAACCAATCTCGGTGAATGACGATGGAAACTAATAAATTGAAGATTATTGCTTGTTCTGGCTCAATCCTCGCAGCTACTCTGTTTGGTAGCCCCAGTTATGGGATGTCATTTAATTGAATCAAACTTATTTAGCAGCAAAAGGTGTGTACTTACCACCCAATCCTTCGACGATCGCTTTAGTATTAGAGACTAACATTTTCTGATAAGTTCCACATGGACTACTCACTTCACCCAAGCCATCAGCACAGATTTCCTGCGCTGATACCTTAACCTTAGCTTCTTGAGCGATCGTGTTAATTAACTTGGGATTGAGGGTCAATTCTGCGAAAATAGTTGAGACTTGAGCCTTTCTGATTTTACCAACAAGTTCTTTTGCCCTAGCAGCATTAGGCTTTTCTTCAGTACTCAATCCTTCTAAAGCGTCGACGGGAATTCCATAAGCTTTCGAGTAATATCCTAGTGCATCATGAGTGGTAAATAATACCTTTTTAGCTGCGGGAATTGTCGCGAGTTCGGCTTTAATCCAAGTGTCGATTTGACCGATTTCTGCTGTTAATTTTTGGGTGTTTTGTTTGTAAGTAGCTGCTTGGGCTGGGACGAGCTTTTCTAGACTAGCTTCGATCGTTTCAGCGATTTTGATCCCGTTCTGGGCGTTGTGCCAAACATGGGGATCTGTCGTACTTTTGCCGTCTTCTTCAAACTGCTGGGGCTGGGGCACCGCGACTTCATGAACGGCTATTTTCGGGGCTGAGTTAGATGTTGCTTTAATTGCTTTAATCAGCTCTGGCTCAAAGTCATAGCCACCGTACAAGACTAGTTTAGCATCCTCGATCGATTGTCTAGCTTCTGGTGTCAATTTGTAGACATGAGGATCGCTACCAGGAGCCAGCAGACATACTACATTTACAGTGCTAGCCGCAATTTGTTTAGTCAAGTCGCACAATACAGTATTAGTTACAACTACTTTCGGGCTGCTATCTGTAATTGCGGCGGTGGTTGCGGCTGGAGTTTCGCTAGCTGTGGGGCTAGCGGCATCTGTCGGCGGTTGATTCGGGGTGGTGCATCCAGTTAGCAGCCCTAATGTTAGTAGTGATGGTACCAGCCAATTGTGGCGTAGTGGTTGGTTTGAATCTGAGTGACGAGGGCTAATTTTCACGATCTGTTGAATTGGTAAATTGTCGGCGGGTTGATGATGCAGTGGTGCGTGAGGGGCAAAATATATCTAGTAAATCCATGCTAGAATGAGAATCATTATCGCTATAGATAGTAGCATATTAAAGGGTGAAGTAGCCTGCTGTCAATCCAATTTAACAATCTGCCTGAAGTTGCAATTGAGAATGAGGAAGTCTTTATCGGGCGAGATCTCGATGAGGCTAAGTTAAGAGCAGATTTTACTAAATGTTTGGCAACAGGGATTGGATTTGGGAAGAAATAATCGCCATACTTTACCGACTGATAGATAGATTTGAGTAATTGGAACCAAAAACTGAGTTAAGGGTATGAAAATTGGGACTAACACATCCTTGAGATAGTACAACTCAAGCGGTTAAAACCGCTGCTCGTGATGCGAAGTCCGCCGACGCGGACTGAGAAATTTAGTCCGCGTCGGTGGACTTTTTACCATTAGCCACACTCGCGAAGCGTATCCGTCAGGATGGTTTCAATCGTAGGCATTCTATAGGTATCAAAAAAAGGCTAATATAACGATCGAACCCCCGCATCCGATGATTGAATTATGAATGGCAGCACCGCAATTGTAGACATCTCGGCACCAGTTGAGACGATCTCAGCCGCAATTGAGACATATCAGCTTAGTAAAGTATATCGGACTGGCTTCTTGCTCGATCGCAAAGTCGAATCATTGAAGCAATGTACATTGCAAGTCTACGAAGGTGAAACCTTTGGACTATTGGGCTTAAATGGTGCGGGGAAAACGACTCTACTCAAAACATTGTTAGGGATTGTAAAACCGACTTCGGGCAAAGGATTATTACTAGGTAAACCACTCGGCGATCGATCTGTTAAACAGAAGATTGGCTACCTCCCCGAAAATCCTTACTTCTACGATTTTTTGACTGGTTGGGAATTATTAGAATACACATCTGGACTATTTGAAATTCCACGATCTATCCAAAAGCATCGGATTCCAGCATTACTAGATTTAGTTGGTTTATCGCAATCAGCCGCCAAGAAAAAGCAGCTCCGCCAGTACTCCAAAGGCATGGTACAACGGGTGGGAATGGCCCAAGCTTTGATTAATGATCCTGAACTCGTATTTCTCGATGAACCCATGTCTGGACTCGATCCATTGGGTCGTAAACAGATGCGTGAAATCATCATTTCCCTTGGCGATCTGGGTAAAACGGTCTTCTTTAACAGTCACGTCCTGAGTGAAGTTGAAGAAATCTGCAATCGAGTTGGAATCTTGGCGCAAGGTGAACTAATTTGTTGTGGCAGCTTATCAGAACTACTCACAAATAACGACAGACACTATCATGCTTCTGGACGGGGTGGTAACAGAGAAATTCTTAGTCGCTGGATTGGCGATATCAAATACTATAATGATATTTGGTCTGGAGAAATTAATGGTGAACCCCAAGAATTTATGGGCACTCTCAACTTAATGGGTGCCGAATTATTGTCACTCAAACAAGGACGTGCTTCCCTCGAAGAATTTTTCATGGAACAGATGGACTTACGCGGGATTCGATCAAGTACTTAAATTAGGGGCTTCACCCATTCATAACTCGGCCGCTCCAGGGGCACTAGATTTATCGTTGGCGCGGCCCATATTTCTTCTTAATTGCCTTTACCTGTGCCGCTAATGGTCTTCCTTTGTCTGGATTGACCATGAGGATGTAATTCGCAAAACCTTCGATTTCCGAGAGCAAATCACTCTTGCCATTACCCCAGTGTTTATTGGCTAGACCATCTTTGGCGATGTGATGAAGAGTGGCACGAAATCTTTTGAGGGTGGCTCGATCGATTGTCAATTTTTCGTTGACGACGATGCCTGTTACTTCCTGTTGCTGAGACTTGCGGAGAACGCGGGTTTTGGTGGGATGGACGGTTAAACCTTCGTGAGTAACGATATTCTGAGTCTGTTTGAGGATATTGCAGATCTGACTAGTAGCCTCACCAGAAGCTGAGAAAGTCAGGTCGTCGGCATAGCGAGTATAGGTAAAACCCTGATTGGCAGACATATTTGTTAGTCGTTGATCCAACCGCCGACAGAGTAAATTGGTAATGGCAGGGCTGGTAGGTGCGCCTTGGGGTAAATGACGCTCGCCTGTAGCGACAAAATAAGTCTTCCCGTCGAGTTCGATTTCGGTGGTGGTGGCTTCGGTGCAGATCAATCCTAAAACAGTCGAGATCGCTTCACCATAGCCCAGAGCCTGGAATACACCTTTGACCCGCTTGTAGGAAATTGAGGGGAAGAAGTCTTTTAAATCGAGGTTGATCACGACATCAGTGCCAACGTGGGGTGTAGCATTGGTGACGATCGATCTCCCGCGTCTAAATCCATGAGCGGCGGCGTGCATCGGCACTTTTTCCAGAATCCGATCCAGGATCCAGTGTTGGACAGCCTTCATTCTCGGTAGGGGTGCAGAAATTAATCGATCGCCGCCAGTTTTTTTGGCAATTTTAAACCGGACGTAATGGGAAACCGTACTGGTTTGGCGATCGAAAGCCAGAAAGCGTAATTGCCCGACGGTGATGCCCATTGCCGTGGCTAAGTCAGCAATGGTGGCAAATACAGGTAAATTATACTGCTGCAATCGATCGAGATTATGCTCGAAGTGATTTAATCCATGCGAAACACCTTCACCCAAATAAGTAATTTCGCTTGCTTGTTTTTCTTGCCAAGCTTGTGTCCGTTCTTGTCGCTTACGCTCGTTCCGTTCCTTGGTCTCTTGCCGCTTGCGCTTTGATTCAGCTAAACGTTCCAGAAACTTTTGCTTTTTCAGTGCCTTTTCATCCCCAAGTTGGCGATATTGCTGTTGCAGCTCTTGTAATTGGCGTTGGAGTTCTCCCTGGCGGCGAATTTCTTCGGCTGGATCTTCAGGATTATTGCCACTGCTCTCATCCCAAAATCCCAGTCGGGTCATTTCCGAGAGGATAAATTCTTGCTTTGACGTTTGCCGGATTAAATCGTACAGATCTTGACGAGTACGGGGCTGTTCTGTCATGGCAAGAAGCGGGGAGATATTGGGTATATGAGAAATATTTGTAACCGTTCCAGATCGGTGGCGAGAGTAGAAATATCTACTCTCCCGATCCAGTTGAACCCTTTACGGCGGAGCCTCTTCGTAGACCTCTGAGGACTGGATCGATCAACTCGAGCTAATAGGGGGTACCTATGGGTCATTGAATTCGCGGAATTCAGACCGCAATACCTATAGGTACCCCCTATTAGCATAGTCAAGATCGAGCCAGTGATGTGTGACTGGACTGTGTGCATGAATGACGAACCATCATTCGGGTTGCAAGCGGTAATCTCGCGTCACGCAAAGGGGATAAGTATCAAGTCACTAGGACTTACATACTAGTTATGATGTTAGTCTATCATAGTTATCTTTAGTTTGCCCAGATTTTGGCTGAAATTAACAGCAATCTGACAGAAATTTTCTCCTCGAAAAACACAACACAGAAAGCGTGTTAAGCTGAATTTATAGATCAAGCTGTTGTTCAGATGCCTATTCCCAAATTTAATGAGTTAGGCTATCTACCACCAGGAGTTTACGAGGCAACTTGTATTTGGCGGTAGGCTCTTCGATCTTCCCAGCTATGAGGGATTTTTCCAAACCGATAGAGCAGGTCGTCCAAAGGGTGTTATTGCGTTAGATCCCCAAGAATTAATCCGATCTTCATAGGTAATGAGCCATGATTCAAAACGAACGCCAGTATAAAGTCAGTCAAACCAAATTAAGAGATTTAGAGACGGATTTAACCCAGCTTGACACTCCAGATCCCAGCTTACATCCACGTCAAGTTTTAGCTCGACGCAACAGTTTGATGATACTAATTAATGAATTAGGTCAGGAAATAGCGGAATACTCGCAACTCAAGAGCGGTCGAGTAACGCAGTTTCCTTTTAATTCGATCGAAGATTTGCCAGTGGTGATGATTAAGGCACGGATTGCTAAAGGTCTGACTCAAAAGGAGTTAGCCGAAAAGATTGGCGTTCAGGAGCAACAAATTCAACGATATGAAGCCAATAATTATCATGCGATTGGGTTCGATCGACTTCAGGTGATTCTTCAAGCCTTGAATGTCAATTTTGTGCAAGCGGTGGTAAATATTGATGGGGCGGAAATTACTCCTTTAAACTGAAATTTGATACTTGAGTAAATATTCGATCGATCCTCGATTGCGATCGAATCTCAAACCAAACAGCAATCGATCATCCATGTTCCGATTGAGCTTGATCCGTGGGCACTGCCCACCCTACTTAAGCTATTGGGTATGTGAAAAATTATTGTATGCGCCGGATCGGTGGAGAGAGTAGAAATTTAAATCTACTCTTCCGATCCAGTT
>CASBPY010000173.1 GCA_949127675.1 Synechococcales cyanobacterium PMM_0072 | reverse complement strand
GATCGATCGCCGCCGAAGTACCCGCCACCGCCCTGGCAGATAACACCCCGATTTATAAGCGGGAAGTGATGGCAGAGGCTCCAGAGTATGCCCAAACAGCCTGGGCATGGACACCAGACCAACTTCCCCCAGCCACGGCTCAGGGCATCGAAATTCACGGCAAATCCCACAGTTGGAATGATGTGCTATTGACCCTATTGGATACACCTTCGATCGCCTCCAAACGCTGGGTCTACCGTCAATACGACCACCAAGTCCAAAATAATACCGTGATGCTGCCAGGTGGTGGCGATGCCGCCGTCATCCGCATCCGCCCCTTAGAGCCGATCCAAGGTCGCCAATCCACAGTTAATAACCCTAACCTTGGCGTAGCCGCCACCGTAGACTGCAACCCCCGTTACGTCTATCTCAACCCCTACGAAGGCGCGAAAATGGTCGTCGCCGAAGCTGCCCGCAACCTGAGTTGTGTCGGAGCCGAACCTGTTGCTGTGACTGATAATCTCAACTTCGGCAGTCCCGAAAAACCGATCGGTTATTGGCAACTCGCCAATGCTTGCAAGGGTTTATCCGAAGCCTGTAGCGCATTTGACACCCCCGTCACTGGTGGTAATGTCTCCCTCTATAACGAAACTTTCGATCCAGCCGGAAATCCCGTCCCGATTTACCCCACCCCAGTAGTTGGAATGATCGGCATTGTCGATGATATTACCAAAATCTGCGGTCAAGGTTGGCAGAATACAGGCGATCGAATTTATCTCATGGGTGTCCCGACAACCCCAGGGTACCCACAAGGGGCACCCCTACAGGTTACTCTTGGGGCATCGGAATATTTAGCGATGCTGCACCACACGGTCGCAGGACAACCCCCAGCAGTGAATTTTGACCTCGAACTCAAAGTTCAAGCCGCTTGTCGCCACGGAATTCGCCAAGGCTGGGTTAAGTCCGCCCACGACTCCGCAGAGGGTGGTTTAGCCGTTGCTCTGGCTGAGTGTTGCATTTCTGGAAATAAGGGTGCAGCAATTAGTATCGGTTCGATTGATATTCGTTGGGATACAGTGTTATTTGGTGAAGGTGGCGCGAGAATTATTGTCTCGATCGATCCCACTCATCAAGCTGAATTTGAGGCTTATTTAAACACACAAGTCACTGATGCTTGGCAATATCTAGGTACTGTCGGTACCCCTGATGACCATTTTCAAATAACTGCTGAAACTGGATTAATCGATCTAGATATTGCCGCAATTACTGAAACTTGGGCAACCGCGATCGAGCGTCGTTTAGATGTTTAGGTAGACCAGTCAGAATCCCCGACTTTTCTGTACAAGTCGGGGATTTTCTCACTCCAGATTTAACTACTATGACTGAAAATAATGAATCTTCACATCGGCTCGATCGATTAGAACGATTAATGGAGCAGCAAATAATTAACACAGCCGATCTCACTCAACAGATTAAAGAAATTAGTGTCCAAATTAAAGCACAATCAACATTTCATGACAGATTTGAGCAAGAATTATCTACTACCAGAAAACTAATTGAATCTAATGCTAAAGCCATCGCCGCTAATAGCACTAGCATTGACAGCGAACGGAAGGCGATTAAAGAATTACGTCGAACTATTCGTGAATCGAGATTAGATAATTTGGATCGCCATCGAGAGAATCAAGAGCGGACTAATGCACTCTATGATAGTCTGGATGATTTACAGGATGATATCAAAGAAATTGGTCGCAAGATAGATCCAAAGAATATTGATGAATAGCAACAGCTACTAACTCTCAGATGTAGCTGTTGATAGAACTACTTCAGGGATAATTGCTGCGGTGGATTTTTTAACTTTAAGGGGCTTGGTATCAAAGGTTAGTATTCTATCAACACAATCAACAAAAATCGTATCACCTTCGCCGAAAGTAGTTTCAAGAATCTTGGTTGCGATCGGATTTTGTAACTCTCTTTGAATCGCGCGTTTGAGTGGTCGGGCACCGTAGATCGGATCGTAACCAACATCTGCGAGATAATCTTGGGCTGCGGCTGTGAGTTGGATTTTGATTTTCTGATCGGCCAACATCCGTTCGATCTGGTGAATTTGAATCGTCACAATTTGCCGCAGTTCGGTTTTCTTGAGTGGTTCAAAGATAGTTAATTCATCGATCCGATTGATAAATTCAGGCCGGAAATGCAACCGCAAGGTATTGGTAACTTGTTCGCGGAGATCGTTGGTTTGAGTATTATCACGATCGGGATTGAGTAAGGTATTAATAATTTGGTCGCTGGCAATATTACTCGTCATCACAATTACTGTGTTGCAAAAGCTGACGGTTTTACCTTTGGAATCGGTAATTCTACCATCGTCTAGCACTTGCAATAGGATATTAAAGACATCGGGATGAGCTTTTTCGATTTCGTCGAATAGCACAACCGAATAAGGATGACGACGGACGGCTTCAGTTAATTGACCACCATCTTCATGTCCCACGTATCCAGGTGGGGCACCGATCAGACGGGATACGGCATGTTTCTCCATATATTCGGACATATCCAGCCGCACCATTGCTTCATCGCTATCGAATAAAAATTCAGCTAAAGCGCGAGCAAGCTCGGTTTTACCAACACCTGTTGGCCCCATAAATAGGAACGATCCGATCGGCCGATTGGGATCTTGCATCCCTGCACGGGCACGACGAATTGCGGCTGAGACTGCGCTGACAGCCTCGTGTTGCCCGATTACTCTGTTGTGGAGATGGGATTCAAGTTGGAGCAGTTTTTGGCGTTCAGAGGCGAGTAAGCGGTTGACGGGGATGCCTGTCCATTTGGCGACGATTTCAGCGATGTCGTTTTCAGAGACTTGTTCGCGCAGGAGAGTCGAGCCTTTGACTTGGACGGCGGCGAGTTCGGCTTCTTTGACGCTACGTTCTTTTTGGAGTTTAGGGATTTCGCCATATTGGAGTCGTCCGACGGTGGCGATTTCGCCTGCACGTTCGGCTTGTTCACTTTGGACTTTGAGTTGCTCTTCTTGTTCTCGCAGACTTTTAATTCCGTCTAGTAGTTGTTTTTCCCCTTGCCATTGGTTGGTTAGTTGATCTTGCTTGACTTTGAGAATAGTAATCTCCGCATCGATTTTTTCCAAACGTTCTTGAGTGGGGCGATGGGTGTCACTAGTGAGGGTTTCATCTTGGAGGGAGAGATTTTCCATCTCCAGTTGCATTACCCGCCGATCGATCGATTCGAGTTCAGTAGGTTTGGATGTGATCTCCATCTTCAGTTTTGCGGCGGCTTCATCGACGAGATCGATCGCTTTGTCTGGGAGGAATCGATCGGCAATATAGCGGCTGGATAGAGTTGCAGCGGAAACCAATGCGGCATCGCTAATTTTGACACCATGATGCACTTCATAGCGTTCTTTCAATCCCCGCAGAATCGAAATCGTATCTTCTACTGTTGGTTCATTGACATGAACGGGTTGAAATCTGCGCTCTAGTGCGGGATCTTTCTCGATATACTTGCGATACTCATCGATCGTCGTGGCACCGATACAGCGCAATTCACCCCGCGCTAACATCGGTTTGAGCAGGTTGCTGGCATCCATTGCTCCTTGATTTCCGCCTGCGCCGACGACAGTATGGAGTTCATCGATAAATAAGACGATTTGTCCGGCTGAGTCGGTGACTTCTTTGAGTACCATCCGCAGCCGTTCTTCAAATTCGCCTCTGAGTTTGGCTCCAGCGATCAAACTACCCATGTCGAGGGAAATTAAAGTCCGCCCCTTGAGGGATTCAGGCACATCGCCATTGACGATCCGTTGCGCCAATCCTTCCGCAATCGCAGTTTTACCTACGCCTGGTTCGCCGATCAGAATTGGATTATTTTTCTGGCGACGAGATAGCACCTGGACAACGCGGCGGATCTCTTCGTCCCGCCCAATTACTGGATCCATTTTACCCGCTCTGGCAGCTTCAGTCAGATCGCGTCCATATTTAGGCAGTGCTTCCCCACTGACTTCTGGTGTTTGAGGAGGGGTAGCTTTGGGAGTTGTTGTGCGGATTTGCTTGATCGCGGCTTCTAATTGAGATCGATCGAGATTAAATGGTTTTAATAATCTTCGCCCCACCCGATCGTCTTCACTCAATGCTAAGACTAAATGATCGACGGCAATGATCGGATCTTGCCAGCTCTCTCTAGCTGCTTCGGCTCGATCGAGTAATAAGTCCAAACCTCTACCCAGATACAAGTCTACAACTTTATCCAGCCTGGGCTGACGGCCAGTAAATTCCTGCAATTGCCGTATCAATATTTCAACATCCACCCCCACCCGCGTCAAAATTTTTGAAGCTAGATCTTGCTGCTCCAACATCGCAATTGCCACATGTTCGACTTCCAACTGTTGATTGGAAGATCTTCTGGCTACATCCTGTGACTTAATAATTGCATCCCAGGCTGGTTCGGTAAATTTAGTCGGATCGGTAGGCTGCATGTCTAGGGGCTGGCGGTGAGTCTAAGCGTGTGTGTTTAGTATATCAAAGGAATCCCCGTTTTTTGGGAGACTTCAAACCTTTGGTATTTCCGACAATATTTTGGGATGGAGCAAGTCTAGCTCTTGAAATCTTTGACGCGATCGCTGACGAACTGATCGTAAAATTGATATTTAAGCTGATAGGCAGCTTCTTCAATCTTAAGACAGTAAAGTAGAGCGTCTTCAGATGAAATTAGTTGTTGGAGATGAATTGCTAGCTCTTGTGCGTGAGTGAGTCCGCCTAGGAAGCTTTCTTTGCCAATATCCGAGTTTCTGCTGTCATGGATCATATGGAAGTAATAAAATTCCGATCTGATTTTATGATGTGATTGTCCATTTGATAGGCATTCCGAAATTCTCGGCCAGAGACAAGAATACTCAATGGAAACAAGTACCTCTGCCCAAAACCGGAGAAATGCAATCAGTCCAACTTGGGCATACTTTTGACCCAGACAACTGACCATTAGTTTCTGACTTTCAGCTCTAATCGTTTGCGTAACCAGTGTTTCGGGCGTTGTTAAAATCATCTCAGCGGTAGCACCAAGATTGAGCAGATCTTGGAAGAGTAACTCTCGATGAGACGGAAGTGGAATCCCTTTAGTATTGCGCGGATATTCTTCATTTAGGATACCTCTGACAGTTTTTTTGAGATCTGGATCTATCAGAGCATCAATCGCAAACTCGTAGATATTGACGATCGAAAGTGACAGAAAGCGTCGCTGGATCAGGATTTCCAGTACGCCAGGCCAAGGGGTCTCATCAATTTGGATAAATAGTGGATGGGATTTGAATTTCTCAATCAATGAAGTCTCAACGCTGTTGATTGTTTCAATCATCATATCTCGTTTGTAAATAGGATTTTCAGGTCGTTTCGCCAATTTCTATTTGGATCTGGATCGAACCTGCGGGCAACTTGCCACATCAATTCAAAATCCTGTTGTAAAGTATGGGCGATTAGTTGATTAGCAGTATTCAGTTTAAGTTCCAATTGAAATGTATTAATTGCAAGTGACCCATGTAAGAACGGTGCCGATAATATATAGTCACCAGCTCGATAAATTGATAAGGAAGGAAGTGTATCATACAGTTTAATGTTTAGCAATTTAGACTTGTGTGAAATTTTGATGATTTTTTCTAATGTTTCTAAATTAGCAATTACACAATCACAAATATTAATTTCATCACTAATACTGTTGTGAACATATCTTCTCAACACATCTTCTCTCAGTTTGGCTGCTTCGGAATATGGCCAAGCAAGTAATATTCTGACTTGAACATCATTTTGAATACATCGAGTTAGATGCTCGAAATAGTCGTTTAGATTGGGAGCGAAGGTTTGCAGAATATCTACCTGCTTCTGATCTCGATCGGTTGAATGAATTACACGATCAATTTCTGTACCAAATCTATCTTTCGGAAAATCTGGGTAAATATAACTCAAACCAATATCTGAAAAGAATATATCTTTATGCTGATACTGAATATATTGTTCGGTCAGGTACTTGTGAAGTTGTGGCAGCTTATATCCTTTATCTGTAATTTGAAATTTTCTGTAGATATGCTTGAGTCTTTGGGTAAAGGCTTCTGCTTCGATGGTCGAGTATGAACTGATGTAGATTGCCAGTAAATCGTTTTTAGTTGGACATTTTGCTTCGTCCAAACACATTAACACATCTATCTCACCAGCAGTTAGTCCATATTCTCTTCGCTTACAGAGCGTTTCTAAAAAAGTATTCCAGCGCATAAAATAGTTGCTAATTAAAGAGCGAAGAGAGTCACAGAAACTAAACCAATCAGAATTACTCTATTTTATAAACTTGGATTACACCTCGTTACACTTTCCCAATATTTACTTATCTTTAAGCACAATCGATAATATTATACGTGGTGCTAAATCTCTCTCTAAAACGAACTATCAGCAATCAGCATTGTAGACTTATCCGAGGTAATTATCAAAATGATGAGATCCAAACAATTATTCGCGATCGCCGCCAGCTTAACATTAGTTACTAGCTTAATTCAACCTCCCGTCCTAGCTCAATCGATCGATAACTCACCTAGGATCGATCGAGTCGATAATTCTAGTCAGTCATCCGGCTTACCTGGGTGGGTGTGGATTTTTGGCAGTGGCATATTATTAATTATCTTCCTCCCTAAAATCGGCTGGGTTGTCGGCTTAATCTCGGTTGGTGAATCGGAAGTGGGAATTATTACCAAGAAATTTTCCAACAAAAACCTGTCGCCAGGTAAACTCACCGCCCTCAATGGTGAAGCTGGATTACAAGCCGATACCCTCGCACCTGGTTGGCATTTTGGGTTTTTCCCGTGGCAATATAGCGTTAAAAAAGAACCTGTAGTTACCATTCCTCAAGATGAGATTGGTTTAATCGTCGCAAATGATGGTAGTCAGATTCCTGCCAATCGCATTTTAGCTAAAAGAGTGGACTGCGACAGGTTTCAAGATGCCCGCACATTTCTATTAAATGGGGGTGAAAAAGGTCGTCAAATTGATATTTTGACTACGGGTAACTATCGGATTAATACTGCAATCTTTCAGGTAATTACCTCCGTCAACTGTGCTAAATATGGGATGACACCTGCCCAAATGCGGCTGCACCAAATTGATTCAGAACGGGTAGGAATTGCGACTACTTTAGATGGTAAACCGATTGAGACTGGCGAAATTGCGGGTGAACCCATTCCTAATCACGATAACTACCAAGACATCCAAAAATTTATCACCGCCGGAGGGCGACGCGGTTTACAGGAGCAAGTAATTTTATCTGGATCTTGGAATCTCAACCCCTGGTTCGTTCACGTCGAACAAATCGCCATGACTACTGTCCCGATTGGGCATGTGGGCGTAGTAATTTCCTATGTAGGTACCTCCAATCACGATTTGAGTGGGGATGCCTTTACCCACGGAAATATCGTTAGCAAAGGTGATAAAGGTGTCTGGGTAGAACCAATTTATCCTGGTAAACATCCGTTGAATAAACAAGTGATGGAAGTCCAGCTTGTCCCCACCACTAACGTTGTCCTTAATTTCACCACGCGGTTTACTGGCAAACATGGTTATGATGCCGAACTCCAAGCTTTGAAACTGCTCTCCCACGATGGTTTTACCTTTGAGATCGAGGTATTCCAGATCATCCATATCGGTGCCCTCGATGCGCCTAAAGTGATCTCCCGCCTGGGTTCGATGCAAAATCTGATCGACCAAGTTTTGCGTCCGATTGTCGCCAATTACTTCCGCAACGCTGCTCAGGAATATACGATCCTGGACTTCCTCACCGCTCGGAGCGAACGCCAAGCTGAAGCCGCTGAACACATTCGTCAAGCTCTCAAGCAGTATGATGTTCAAGCGGTAGACACCCTAATTGGGATGATTACCCCACCGCCGGAATTGATGCAAACATTAACAGATCGCAAAATCGCTCAGGAGCAAGAAAAAACCTATGAAGTCCAACAGATTGCTCAAGTCCAACGTCAGGAATTAGTCCGCGCTACCGCCCTAGCAGAGATCCAAAATCAAGTTGTCACCGCCGAGCAAGGGGTAAATATCGCCGAACTTCAAGCCGCTGCCAAGGTCAAGGAAGCCGAAGGAACAGCCGAATCGATTCGATCGATCGGTCAAGCTAAAGCGGATGCTTACAAGGCTGGAGTGGATGCGCTGGGTGAAGATACTTATGGCCGACTTCAGGTGATGCAAATCGTCGACGAACGCCAAGTCCGAATTGTCCCCAATGTATCGGTGACAAATTCTGGATCTACTGGTGGGAATGGGTTAGTCGATGCGCTCTTGGGGATGTGGGCACAAAATCCCAATACGATTCCGACTGAATTACCAAAGATTGTTGATGATCAGCCTGTGGTAAATCACTTGAAAATCAATGGATTGAAGCCATTCTCGATCGTTTCTCCACCCAAGAATGATCCACCAAGTGGTGACTAAGACTAGCTGCTGAGGGTGCCTTACGGCTTGTACCTAATAAACCCTACAGTATGCTCAGATTATCACCGTGCAAAGTATCTAACCGCTGAATAACCCACTGACTGTCGAAATCATGCCCGATCTTATTGACAATTTTGTGCTAGATCTTAGCCTTTCTCAATCTCTGAAAAATGGTCAAATCTTCACGGTAGAAATGATCTTCGATTTGTTGGTGGCGTTATTAAGATCGCGAATTAACACTCCAGAAATTCACGGCCAAATGACCCCAGAGCGAATCATCATCAGCTCGAAACAGCCGCTAAATTTGCACATATTACCCGCCGATCATCTGTGCATCGATCCCGAATTTAGTGCGCCGGAAATACTCGATGGTAAAATTAGTCCCAGTAGCGATCTTTATAGTATCGGACTGATTACGATCCATTTACTGACTGGAATCCGACCCTTTCAACTATTTGATCCAGCTAATCATTGTTGGATCTGGCAAGATTATTGGCACTCTAGTCTGCAAACATCGAAAATTAATTGCGCTAAATTAGCAGCTATGCTCGATCGAGCGATCAATTTAGATCCAAATTTAAGATTTAGTTCGGCATCAGAAATGATGACAGCAGTACGAGATTGCGTTCCAAATCTTCCACCTCCGCCACCAAATTGGACTTGTCGGCACATTCTAACCGGACATCAGGGGTTGTTTGCAGCGATTAAAACGATCGCCATTAGTCCTAATTTGCCGCTGGTGGCGACAGGCAGTGAAGATCGGACAATTCGGTTATGGAATATCGATACGGGTGCAGAAATTAAGAGCTTAACCGGACATCAAAAGTCGGTGGAATCGATCGCTTTTCATCCCCATCAGTCGGGTTTATTATTTAGTGGCGATCGATCTGGTCAAATTAAATTGTGGCAAGTAGATCCAGCAGCAGAATTAATCTCAATTGATAGTCAGCAAGCCAAGGTTAATTGTATTGCCATTAGTCCCGATGGTAAATTAATCACTTCTGGCGGCAGCGATAAGACGATTAAAATTTGGTATTTTGGTTTAACTGGTGAGAGATCGATCGATTATCTAGCTACTCTCAAAGCTCATCAATTAGCTGTCAATCAGATTGCCTTTAATCCGATCGAGCATGAGGTCAAATTTGCCACTGACGGTTCGCTCATTTTTAGGGAGGGTAGTCAGATTGTGATGAAAGACGGGTATAAATGTCGCTCGGAAAGTTCAATAACTGTAAAATCCTTTGTTGGAGAGGATTAAGAGTAGT
>CASBPY010000172.1 GCA_949127675.1 Synechococcales cyanobacterium PMM_0072 | reverse complement strand
TTCACATCTTTTTGTAGATCTGTTAATTCTTTCCCTTTTGGCTTCTTCTGAGGAGTTTTGACATTCACACCACCTTGATATCCTTTGTCTCCAGTAAATTTCTGCTCAACATTAAATTTGCTTTGTTCGTTCTGGATAGGTTTCGATATATTTTAGTGGGTTTGTCATTTTTGATAAAATACTATTTTATGATTTTAGTGCCTTTCTTGTCCATAGATTATATTTCGGATAGGTCTACTATCCACTATTCACTAATTTAAAGCTTTCCCAGATATCTCTGAAGGTAAGGTGAAAACACCTCATAAATCAGCGTCAACGGCTCCCCACGATGCCAAAACAGATAATGACGACCCCAAAATGGCCCTGCTTCGCCAAATGCTTCTACAAGTGCGGGTGACTCACCATAATAAATCCCCTGAACATCGCGATATAGCTCAGTCCGCAATTTTGCCAAACTTGCCCAAATCGGTAGAGATTTATTTTCTAGATACTCATCCACATGTCGCGCCTCCCACCAGGATGTCGCATAAGCCAATCGTTGCCCCGAAGCCGTCCGTAGCCAGACTTGACGGCGTACTCTCGGTCCTGGTACTGCCTGGAGCAAACTAGGCGCACGATCATTATCCATCCCGATCGAGGACATATCAATCACGTCTACCTCGGTGGGTTCTCCCGTCAGTAGTTGTAAATGTCGTGTGGGAGAACCATCGCCGAGCAATAGGATCTGCCATGCAGGTGGTAATTGCTGATGCGGTAAGCCAGTTTGAACTAGCTCGGCTCCCCCCTGCCAAATTGGTTGGAGCGCGTTCCAGCTAGTCGAAGTTAAACTTTCGGAATGTAGGGTGGAATCGATCGTCAAAATACTTTGTAAATCTTAATAATGCTATCTATTATCATAGATCGATTTAGATCTAGGTATAGATTATGCTCACAGACGATCGATCACTGTCGATCGAAATCGATGATTCTGGTAGCATGTACATACGACAGAGATCGTACTGTGCTTAAACCCCATTTCTACTCATATCTATGCTGAGATTATCTACCGCAGCTATTATATCGATCGTCACTTTATTATCGATCGCCAATATCAGTGACGCAAGATCGATTAAGCGAACATCGACTACTCCGTTGTCTCGTCAATCAAAATCATCCGCCATTACCAAGCAGTCTAAAATTCCAAACCGCACTATTTCAGGATCAGATCTATCGAGTATTCAGAAAGTGATATCAGATCACTATGCGAGAAAAAATCAAGTACTGGAGAACATTTCCAGCAAATCTCGACGATTCTATGAGGTCGAAAACTTGAAGCTTGTCTCTTTTTCAAACACAAAGGCTCAAATTGAAGTCCAAGAAAATATCCGAGGTTATAATTTTCTTAATGCCCGTTATATCAGCAGTCAAAAACTGGATTTGATTACAAATTCAAAGAGTGGGCATACAAAACACATTTTCAATATTAGTCTTGAAAAACTAGCAGGAAAATGGAGAATAAATACTCGTTCAAAGTAGATTGCTTTTTGGAGAGTGATAAATATCTAATATCTACCCTCTTGGATCTCCAACTAAAAAAAGTTTGATCGAACTCGATCAAACTTTTTAATGATAATCTGAAAAACTAGCGAATGGGTGCTGGAACAGTAGCTGGCGAAGCCATTGGTGCTTCTGATTCAGTAGATTTATCGCCGATTTTGCGAGAAACTTCAACGCCAACTTCTTCCAGAATGACAGTTGGGGATAAGCTGTTTTGACCTTCAACTCGTTTGATCAAGACTCTACCATCAGCAAGTCGCTCGCCGACTTCAACATAACGACTAAAGGATTCACTTGGTAATTTTACAATCACTTGAGTTCTACCTGCGACTTCAATCACGCCAGATATTTCTACTGCCATCGCTTGCAATGGTTTTTCGACAATTCTTTCTGGTTTAGCTGCAATAACTTTGTTATTAGGTACAACTTTAGCTGTAGCCTTCATATTCCCGATTACTGGTTGTTTAAGTGCAACAATAATCTTGGGTAAAGCTCTATTAACACCAGTTCTAGGAATTGCTGAAATTGCTACTGGCTGATTTTTACCACTACTGGCAATCTTTTGGTTGCCAGAACTCTTCGTAGTCTTAATTGAACTTGTAGCAATTTTGATAGTTGGTAATACGGATGGTTTAGAACCAGCAGTATTATTGGTAGCAATCTTATTTGATGGCTGTCGCGGTGTAGCTACCTGAACCAGCGGATCTATGGGTTCGATCACTGTAATCGGCTGCAATGATAGCATTCCAAACGGATCTGGGCGACCTTTGGCGACAGTTTTTGCCCAGCTTTCGCCATCGGTGGGCGGAATCAATCCGGCGGCAACATCAACTGAGACGGGCTTGATGGCAACTGGAGTTTTGCCTGGAACTACTGGCTTGGCGGTGGTAGCGGCTGGAGTAGCTTTGGTTGCAGGGGTGGCAACTGGTGCAGAAGCCGCAGGAGCCGTAGCAGCGGGGGCAACAGCGGCGGGACTAGCTGCTGGGGTCGGTGGCTTACTATCACCACCACAGCTAGTGGTAAGGATTGATAAACTGCTGATTACACCCAGATAAAACCAATATTTATTCATTATTTTCTATACCTCGTTTCCCTGAATATCTATAGACATATAAGTTTGATAACAGTCGGGATGATTAGATGTTTACTCTTGTTTACTGACTGAGACAATAATTCGCCTACTTCTATAATTCCCAGATTTGGAGCGATTATATCGATCGAGAATTATCAATTAGTTTATCTATCTAAATTAGTTATTTTGTAGACCTAAGCGTCATTGTTTACCAACATCAGCTTGAGCACACTTAGTCCTTTTTTGACATGGCGAGATACGGTAATCACACTAATGTCCATCTTTTCGGCAACTTGCTTCTGCGTCAGGTCGTGGAGGAAGACAAATTCCAGGATTTGGCGAGTATGTTGTTCGAGGGCGATGAGACTCTGTTGAACACGCAGACGATCTTCCTGATAGAGCTGAAAACTCTGGTAGTGTCGATCGGGTAATAAGTCTGCTAAATTATTAGCATCTTCATCAGTACCCATTGGTGAATCCAGACTCATGGGCTGACGGTTCTGATACGCCATTTTGATTTCTTGCCATTCCATCACGGAAATATCTAGGGCGGTGGCAATTTCCGCTTCTGTGGGCGGACACTGATTCTTGGCTTGCAATTCTTTGGTAATCGTGCCTGCTTGTTGTACGAGGGCAAACCAACGACGGGGCATTTTCAATACCGAACTTTTATCCCTGAGATAGTGTTGGATCTCGCCCCTAATGTAGGGAATCGCAAAGGTACTTAGTGCGTATCCTTTCTCTATTTCAAATTTATCGATCGCATTGAGTAGTCCAATACTACCAACTTGGAGCAGATCGTCATAGGTTTCTTGACACTGACTCGTCCAATAGTGTGCTTCCTTCCGCACTAATCCCAAGTTTATTTCCACAAGCTGGTTCCGCAGTCTTGCCTTGCCAGTCTGTTGATATTCTCGTAGTAGCTGTAAGCTATGGTGCTTCAGGTCGCATTCTAAAACGGTAGTCATTTAACTTTTCTAATTAAGAGTTGATATTAGATTGGAGCAAATGTAGCACGGCTTGATTTTAATTAATTGACACAATCATTTATTGATCCTGACCCATCGAGTTTAATCTTAGATTCCCTCAAACTCCATCAGTGGGATTACTAGGGATCGGTAGTTAATAAAAATTCAATTTTTTAATCTCAGTAATTACACTGAATTTTAGTGTGTTTTTTCGCTCAACTTTGACTTAGTTCTATTTTCAACTATTGCTCAGAAAATGTTTGTGATAACACGACTAGGTTTGAAGTGATAAATGCCGTAATTATTTGATTTTTTGCAGAGATCTTTACCCCATACAGCAAAAGTAGGAGCAATTTATTAATTGCTCCTACTTTTACTGGTGGCGGATGTGAGTAACTATTTATTCTTCAGTTTCTGCGTCATCATCATCTTCTTCTTCCTCAGCCTGCTTGAGTGTATTCGCCGAGACTGGTGTACCAGTATTCAGCTTCTCCAACACCAACTTTTTGACTTCTTCGACAAACTCTGGCTTTTCTTCCAGATACTTAACAGTATTGTCGCGCCCTTGAGCAATATTGTCGCCTTTATAGCTGTACCAAGCACCACGACGAGTGATAATGCCAGTCTCATCAGCTAAATCTACCAGACAACCGACGGTAGAAATGCCTTTACCAAAAATGATGTCAAATTCAGCAATACGGAACGGTGGAGCTACTTTATTTTTGGCAACTTTAACTTTGACCCGATTACCGTATTCACCATCATTGGCACGTTTGAGGGTTTGAATCCGGCGAATGTCCAGTCGGACTGATGCGTAAAATTTAAGGGCCGTACCACCAGTAGTTGTTTCGGGGCTACCGTAGACAACACCGATTTTCTGGCGGAGTTGGTTGATGAAAATCACCGTACAGCCAGACTTGGCAATGCTGCCAGTAATTTTCCGCAGGGCTTGGCTCATCAACCGCGCTTGTAAACCCATGTGAGAGTCGCCCATATCACCTTCGATTTCGGCGCGAGGCACCAGTGCTGCCACAGAGTCAATCACGACAATATCGACAGCCGCCGAGCGAACTAATTGATCGACGATTTCTAGAGCTGCTTCACCAGAGTCGGGCTGAGACACGAGCAGGTTATTGATATCTACACCTAAAGCCGCTGAATAAGTTGGATCTAGAGCATGTTCGGCATCTACGAAAGCAGCTACTCCACCCGCTTTTTGAATTTCCGAGATCGCATGGAGTGCGAGGGTTGTTTTACCGGAACTTTCTGGGCCATAAATTTCGATGACTCTACCTTTGGGTAAACCGCCGCCCAGAGCAATATCCAGTGTCATTGCGCCGCTGGATATGGTTTCGATCCGCATCCGAGTCGCATCACCAAGACGCATGATGGCTCCTTTACCAAAAGATTTCTCGATCTGGCTGAGAACTAAGTTGAGGGCTTTCTGTCTGTCTGGGCTATTTGTGATCTGGGTTGCCATTGAATTAGGTGTTAGGGGTTAGGGATTAGAGGTTAGGGGGTTTAACCCCAACGCAACAACTTGCCGCATCTAGAAGGTATTTGATTGTGAAATTATTTTAGCTTTAGTTTAATTAGCAAAAGCTTGGTGCATAGGTACTATTGTAACCTCGATCGACTCCAAAAGTCAAAGCTTAATCAACTGTCATTTCTTAAAGATACCCACGCTCATCGATCCACTACCAATTATGATTTTTTTCATTAAGAATTGTAAAAAACAACTAGAATAGAGATGTAAGCACAAAAATATCAATTCTCACTAAATCAAGCCCCTCTTATCTCCGAACACTCCACGGTTGCTGATCGTAGCCGAAGTACTCATGTCCCAACCCTCCGAACAAGAACTGCTCCAAACCATTCTTCAGCCGTTGCTGGTAGACTTTGACTATTGGTTCAGTCGATCGAAAGAACTACTCGAAAAAGAACCAATTGAGTTCTTGAGTCCAGTTGATCAAGCCCAATTGCTCGATCGAGTCAAGCAGGCGCAGCAAGAGGTCAGTATTGCTAAACTATTATTTCAGGCAGTTGATGGTCAAGCGGGGATCGAACCGAGTCAAATGGTTGCTTGGCATAAAATTGTGACAGAATGTTGGCATGTATCCATGCAGTTAAGACAGTCGAAACAGACTAAACTAGAGGAATAATGATCGCTGCGATTGTCGCAATTTCTCATAAAAGTGATATCTAAAGATCTGTGACTAACATGGCTATGTCTACATTCCAGATTCCGTAAAGTTTCTAACTGCTATCTCCATCCCTCGTTCATTGTGTAGGACAATCACATGTTACAAATAGTTTATTTAATTGCTTTTACCATTTTGGCATTTCTCGCGATCGGTAATTTGATTCGCAGCTTGATTGGTTTTAGCATGGATTCATCACAACCGAGGGGAATCACCAATCGAAATTTTCAGGGCTATAGCTACCGCGCTGGAGCAGTACCGCACCCTGAGTTGCTAGATGACATGGGCAATGTCACAAATGAACCGCTATTAATTATGAAGTCAATCAGTATCGAGGATGCTCGCGCTAGGCTTGATGCACTGTATCATGATGATCTGCCTCGTTCTACTGAAGATTAAGTTTGGGTTGAGGGATGAGGCTGGATCTTAGTGATTTAGATGTTGAGAACTGTGAGAAGAATAGCTTATTTTCTGGTATTGACGATCGCGGTTAGTCTAGTATCTTGTCGAAATCCCGATCTTCCCTTGGGTGGGGAAACCAAAGGTAATATTAATCTATTGATGGGGAATCCGTCTCAAGCCACTAGTTCCCTTGGCAATGCAGAAAATTATCTAATTACGCGTCCTCAGTACGCCCTGTCTTATTCCAAAAATAAAGGTATCCCTAATTGGGTGTCGTGGGAGCTAAATTCTACCTGGTTGGGTGACGCTCACCGAGTGGGTAAGTTTGCTCCCGATCAAGAATTGCCAGCGAACTGGGAGCAGATTAAGCCTAGTGACTATACAGGCAGCGGATTCGATCGCGGACACATGACAAATTCTGAGGATCGCAGTCGATCTCCAGAGGATAATATTCAAACCTTTTTGATGACAAATATTCTGCCCCAATCCCCTGATAATAATCAAGGACCGTGGGTACAGTTAGAAAATTATTCTCGTCAACTAGTCAGATCTGGGAAGGAGCTATTTATTGTTTCCGGTGGACATGGACAAGGTGGTGTCGGCAAAAATGGACTAAAAGCAACCGTAGGACAAGGAAAAGTCCTCGTACCTGCTCTGACATGGAAAGTAATTTTGGTACTAGATACACCCAATGCTGGCGTGGCTGGAGTGAATAAAAATACCCGCACTATCGCGGTGATTATGCCCAATAAACAGGGTATTAAAAATGATCCTTGGCAGCAATATCAGACTTCGGTGCAGGAAGTCCAAAAGCTGACTGGATATAAGTTTTTTACTAATGTACCGGAACAGATTAGATCGGTAATTGAAGCAAAAGTTGATGTGATAGCCCCCACAGAAAGACCGAAATTACGCCAACGGGGTTAGGTAAGCGCAATTATTTATAAAATAGATTATGTCTGAAACCTAGATGGTGGGCAGTGCCCACCCTACAAAATTCTAATTATCAATTATCTAACTCAGCAACTTTACCAACGGCTGCGTCAGCCAATTTAACCCGACTTTCAACTGATGATCGAGAGTGGGTAATCGATATAGATATACTAGCCGACGGGCAAGATAAGCAAGGGGGCCATCAAATTGAATCCCCATCCCAGATAACACCGCATTATCATTACCTAAAGTCATCATTTCGCCGAGATTAGTATAGCGGAATGTGAGCAATGGTCGATCGGTTAAGGATGACCAGATATTCCAAGCGACAAAATCGGCTTGTTGGAAAGCAACCTGAGCGGTGCTAGGAATAGATTCGTTAGTTGAATCAAGGATCGCAGCAGCATCCCCTAGGGCATATATTTCAAGATTATCCGTAACTTGGAGTGTGTCTGTTGTGGTAATTTTCCCTTGAGCATTGAGTGGTAGTCCGAAATGACTAAGTGCTGGACTTACCTGATTTCCCACAGTCCACATCACGATCTCGACAGGAATAATATCTGTCTGATCTTTGTAAATTAGCCCAATCGAGTCTGCTGTAATTTCGGAAACTGTAGTTTCTAAGTCTACCCAAATTCCTCGCTGTTCTAGAGCCTTGAGTGCGGCATCTCGATTGAATTTGGGTGCGTCGGGGAGGATCGTATCTCGCGATTGGATCAAGCGAACCCGTCCGCGTGCTTTCAATCTGTCGGCAAGTTTACAGGCAACTTCGACACCACTATACCCAGCACCAACGATCGCAATCCGAATTTTTTCAGTGGTTGAAGCTTCTAGGACTCGGAGCTGCTCGTCTAGTTTATAAGCATCTTGGATCGATCGAAAGGGAATTGCATAATCTTTGACTCCAGCTACACTTTCGGAAGGAGTTTCACAGCCTAGAGCTAATACTAATCGATCGTATTCCAGTTCGGTACCATCTTCTAGGGTGACAGATTTCTGCGTCTTATCCACATAGTCTACAGAGCCTTGGATAAACCGAATATCTGTCCCTTTTAGTAGTTCAGCAAATGGCGGCGCGATTTCCCAGCCTTGCATTTCACCTGTGATTAGTTCATAGAGCAATGGTGTGAATACAAAACTGGTTTGACGATCGATCAGGGTAATTTCTGGCTTTTGACCATTGTCCCACACAAGTTGATTCAATCTCAGGGCAGTATACAAACCACCAAATCCCCCACCGAGGATACAGATACGCGGTACTGAAGTCATAATTCAAGGGTGTTTAGCGATCGACAAAGAACCTTCTTCACTAACTGTAACAATTCTCGACACTACCTGCCTAGTCGAAATTCCCCTACGCTATGATCGGGTAATATATGTTGAGATCATTAGTAGTATTCAATTATGAGCGATCTGGAACCGAGTGAAGATTTGGTGCGGAAGTTTGCCGCAGGTAAATTGTTCAGAATAGTTGCGATTGGACAAGGTGGTATTCATCTTTGCGCTTATGTTGCATCGTTTATCAAATTAATCTCGATCGAAGCTGGTGGATATTATAATCGGGAGATATTGCTGTTCATTGGCATAACTATTATCTCGATGCCATTATTTTTGATTACTAAATGGCTAATCGAGTATAGTTTGAAAATCTCTAAAAAAAGGAGATTTATTGGTTACTGCTTCGATCTTATTATATTACTGTGGAGTATCTTGATCGTGAGAATTAGCTACTATCCTATTTAATTACTGGTACCTGCCAATTTCAGACTTTCTTGATAAGCTCGATGCACTTCTTTGACACTGTACTGATTGAGGAAAATGCGGGCAAATTGTTCAGCTAATTGAGGATTTCCCCGATCAATCGACCATTGCATTAATGGTTTTAGTGTGTGTTCATTGAGTAAACCACCCAACGATAAGATATTCCACAGGATCCGGTGAAATACCGTCATTTGCACCATCATTTTGACATCGAGAGTTGGATGCTTTTGATAGAAAACTACGCCCATTTTACCGCGTTCGATTTCCTGCTCGATCATCCGAGGAATCCGATCGAGTGAAAAGGCTGGATGCCAATGATAGCCGGCCGCAGCCGGACATTTAATCATTTTAATTCCTAGATTTTTTAGCCGCACACCGAGTTCTAGATCTTCCCATCCATAGAGACTAAAGCCTAGATCGAATAAGCCAGCTTCAATTAGCCAATGTTTAGCGATTGCCACATTTCCCGTTGCAAAATAAGCATTGGAAAAATCCATGATTTTGTAAGCTTCGGATGTCGGATTTTCAAAGTTAGCAGTATTAATTACCGCACCATAGGTAAATAGTCGATCGTTACCGAGTATTTTTTGACCCGCTAATAACGCTTCCCCATGAGATTGTAAAAAAGTGGCAGTGACGACTAAATCACTATCGATGAAAATAATCGTATCACCGACAGCTCTCTCTACTCCGAGATTTCTAGCAGCGGATGCACCTTGGTGCGCTTGCTCGTAGACTTTTACGTGGGCTAGTTCAGTGGTGTTGTGAGTGAGCCATTCGATCGTGCCATCAGTCGAACCATCATCAACAACGACGATCTCATAGTCAGTTACGATTTGTGGATCGAATGTTTGATGTTCTAACGCGCTGACACATTTTTGGAGAATGGGAAGCCGATTATAAGTAGGGATGACGATACTAAAAAACACTGAAATTTTGTCCTCACCGATCGAGATTGCTGAAAAAATCATGAAGATACCCGCAGATACCCTATTCTAGTTTAAGACACGATCGAGGATGGGAGAGTTTCCCGAAATCAGACTTCGTTGCTGGTAAATTATGATCGGTACAAAACAGGAGCAACAAATGATATCGAGACAAAAAGAACGGTTTGGGGGCGCGTTCATTGCGACGATTGGGGCGATATTAACTTATTGGAGTTGGCATTCAGCAATTTCGGTGGGTTCTTTCTCACTCAAGGCTGGATTTGCTGGCCCAGCGTTTGCCATACTGGGACTAGCTTTAATTCTATTTCCTGGCTACCAATCCGAACGAATTGCACGAGGAGAGGATATCAGTCAGTTAAGCGGTGCTCAATTATTGACACCACGCTGGTGGGGCGTACTCGCGGTTTCGCTGGGGAGTGGGGCACTTAATTTAGCCATATTGAAATTTGGGCATTTTTAGTCAATCTGCTTCAATTGTTGCTGAATCTCTAGATCTAGAGCCTGATGTAACTGTAAATTCTCAGATCGATCGGTTGTAATTTCAATCACTGCGCTACAATTTTTTGCTAGAGCTTGCTGATAGTCGCGAATTAGTTCATCGGCGGTTTGGGGATGGTAGTAGTCTAGTTTAAACATTCCAGCTACCTGAGAAAATTCTAAACCATGCGGAGTCCCAAAATAAGGATCGAATATTTCGGTGGATTTGGCGATCGGTAAAAATGAGAAAATCCCTCCACCATCATTGTTAATAATCACGACAATCACGGGCTGGATATTGCGTTGCAATAGTGAGAAGGAATTTAAGTCATGCAAACTCGATAAATCTCCAACTATCGCCGTCACTGGAGCCTGTAAACCCACCGCAAATCCAGTAGCCGCCGCAATTGCACCTTCAATCCCACTTGTTCCTCGATTTGCTCCAATTCGTGGATAGTGGATAGTGAATAGTGGATCGTTGACGGCGTACATATCCAAGTCCCGAATTGGCATACTATTAGATACCCATAATCCGTGTTGATTGGGGATAAGTTCAGAAATAGTTCGGGCAATCAGCGGCTCGGTTAATTTGGTGGTTTTTAAAAATTTTGCGGCTGTAACGCCTATTTTATCTGAAGCAGATCTGATTTTCTGCACCCATGTTGATGGTGGAAGTTGTGGTAATTGTGAAGATAAATGCTGACAGAAATAGGCGATGTCAGATTCGATTCTGAGCGAAACGAGATGACTCGGATCGTGACGTTCGCTGTCATTGATGACGACAATATAATTTTGGGGTGGATACTGCTCGATCAATTTCAACCATCGCGACGACACAATTCTCGTACCAATTTGGACAATGGTGTCAATCTGTTCTAGCTCTCTAGCAATATCTGTCAGTAATAATCGATCGAAGTAATGAATCAAATTTGGGAAATCTCGGCGCAGTCTCAAACCCGACTGAATATCCGCGAATACCGCCCAATTTAATCGCGCTGCTAATTCGACTACAGCTTCAATATCTACCGTCGATTTTAACTGACCGACAACCAAAATCCCCTTAATGGTGGACTGAATAATTTCAATCAGCGACTCAATTTCGGCAGGAGTTGGAATAGTTAATTTACTCGCATAACGAGTGTAAGGAGATCGACTCTGATGCCACCGATCTAAACTCGCAGGTATTGCTACTGGAGCATCCATCGAGCCGAAGGGTTCTCGAAACATGCAATTGAGAGGCACAACTCCACCTGGAGCTTGGCGCGACTTCGCTACCGCCAGATCGATCGTCGTCAACACCACATTGGGGTTAATTTCGGCTGTAGGACAAGGTAAATCAAATTGCCACTGCGGATAAGATCCATACAAATTGACCTGATCGATCGTCTGATTTGCCCCTGTCTGACGCAATTCCGGTGGTCGATCGGCAGATAAAATAATTAGAGGAAGATGATCGATCGATGCTTCAATTACAGCAGGTAAATAATTTGCCGCCGCCGAGCCAGATGTACAAATCAACACTGCCGGATTTCCCGTCGCGCGCGCATATCCCAGTGCATAAAAAGCAGCAGCTCGTTCATCTAGACAGACGATCTTCTGTGCTTGTGGATGTTGAGCGACTGTAGCAGTCAATGGTGTCGATCGAGAGCCAGGCGAAATCACAAAATAATCAACACCATTTCGCACCAATTCTTCAATGATTAAATATCCCCAAAGTTGATTCATTTAGTTGCTAAATAATTATAAGTTGAGTGCGTTGGGTTGTCTCCTCAGGTCGAGATTTCCCAACATCCTTCAACCCAACCGACAGATCTAGTATCAACTATCTACAGCTATTCATCTCCAGCCATTGCCGATCGACCTTGCTTGCCGAGGCGAACCACCAGAAAGTAGACTAAGTAAAGGGTGTAGCTAATTAAACCCAGGATACCAAGGAAGCTGAGAAAACCTGGATTGGAATTGGCATGAAAAAATTGATAATACAGCCAGGATGGTTTAAACCATGCTTGGCAGTAATCTGTTTTGGCGGTGCTAAAAGCACATGAGAGAAAGGGAATGGTTGCGATCGCCCCCAAGATAGAATAGATCGTAGTCGCCCATCTCCACGCCAAAAATCCCAATTTGAGTGAACGAGGGGGTAAATCGGTAATCTCGTCGTTTAGATCTGCCCAAAACCACAACGACAGGGGAATCAAGGCTTGCGCCACGAAAGCCGCTGCAAAACTAATTGGCATCGAACCGATCGCCAAGTAGACTGAAATCGCTAGTAAACTAGATACTCGCCAATAAATAATCAGCAAGCTCTGGATTGCTGTGGCTTTTTGAGCAAATGCCCATAATAAGAGAATCAGTGGAATTAGCACTGTAAATATTACCGCTACTCGGAAGTCCATCCAGATTAACGGTTCAAACCATAATTGAGATTGATTAGGCATGAGATAGATCTAAAAATAGGTAGTTTTCGTCTGATTATTGGTTAGCTGTTTTTCCAATTCAACAGATTTTCCTCACCAATCTTGACATATATTTCACCGCTTCACTCAATTGCTAATTTAATCTAAAAATAAACCTGTAGTTAGGATTTTCGATGATTGGACAGGACTCGATCGCGTGTCCGCCCCACAAGGGGAATAATGCCCGTACCCCCGCTGAAAATGTCGTGAAGGAGGACATAGAAGCAAGGCATGATGAACAGCGTCAGCAGGGTAGCTAAGGTCAAGCCAGAGAAGACCACCACACCTAATGGCTGAAGAAATTCTGACCCTTCGCCGATGCCCAATGCGAGGGGAAATAGTCCCAATACAGTGGTAATTGTGGTCATCAGGATCGGGCGGAGGCGTTGGGGCGCGGCAGTGATGATCGCTGTATGTCGATCGACTCCTGTTTCTTCCCTGATTTGGTTAGCTGTTTCCACCATAATGATCGCGTTGTTGACGACAATCCCGACGAGGAGAACGGCACCAACGACTACGGTAATTCCCAACGCGGTTTGAGTCACAAATAAGCCTAAGATGCCGCCGACTAGTGCTAACGGTACCGTCATCATAATCACCAGTGGATCGATCAGAGAGTTGTATTGTACTGCCATGACGACAAAGACGAGGAAGGCGGCTAAACCGCCCAGAGAGAACAGCGCAGCTTGCAGTTCTTGATTGGTTTTTCCGGCATAACTGGGGAGTAATGTCACACCATCGGGTAAATCGAGAGTAGAGATCACTTGCTGTACTTCTGCCAGTGCGTCACCCAGATTAGCCCCTTTATTTAAGCTGCCAGCAATCAGGAATACCGGACGCTGATCAATCCGCTGAATTTCGCCAGGGGCTTGTCCTTCGGTAATTGTGGCAACATCGCTCAATCGGACTAAGGCGTTGTTGGCGACAAATAGGGGTAGTTGTGCCAACTGGGAGGGCTGTTTAAGTAGATCTTCATTTAACTGCACCCGCACATCTACCAATCGCTCCTTACGCTGCAATTGGGTCGGGATGGATCCTTCGATCGCCGTTTGAATTGTATTACCAATTGTTTGAGTCGTTAAGCCCAGGGCATTCGCCCGCTCCCAATTGGGGCGAATTTGGACTTCAGGTTGGCGATCGTCAGCATCGGGACGGAAAGCGGATAATTTGACTCGATCGTCCAGAGCCGCCAAGACTTGCCGCCCTGCTTTTTGTAGTACTTCGGCATCTTGACCCTGAAGTACTACATCGACTTCCGCTCCGCGTAGGGGTGAGTTATTCAAGCTCAAACCGCGCACTGAACCTGCCGATACCCGTACCCGAATTCCGGCAAGATTGAGCTGATTCATCTCCCGCGTTACCCGCTCGGTGAATGACTCGATATCGCTACCTGCTTTGAGGGTGATATTACCGGAACTGCGGGATGGATTGGAGGATACACTAGTGCCAAACAACGAACCGCCAGTGGTGGTGAAGACATAATCTGTCTCTGGCTGTTTGAGCAGCACATCGTCAACTGCTGCCATCACGCGCCGATTGGTGGCGAGGGATGTCCCTGGGGGAAACTGAACATTGACATTCGCCTGCCCAGTGCTGATGCGGGGTAAAATTTCTTGGGGAATCTGTCCCGCCATCACGATCCCACTCCCACCAAAAATGATAAATGCGGCGACTACGAGGATCGCTGGACGACGGATGACGCGGGCGAGGATGTTAGCATACGCTTGTGTCCCACCTTCCAACCGTTGATTAAAGGTACGGAAAAACCACTGCCGATGCAAGCCGCTCGACCATTCGATCGCAAATAATCGGGCTGACAACATCGGTACGACGGTGAGGGCGACTGCTAGTGATGCAACTACGGCAAAGCAAATCGTCAGAATTAGTTCGTTAAATAGCAACGAGATAAAGCCGCCGACGAAAACGAATGGCACTACTGATACAAGGTTGGTAGCTGTCGAAGCTACCAAGGATGATTCAACTTCTCGACTACTTTCTTCGACTGCTGTGATAGTTGTTTGGGCATAATCATCACGATCATCAGTTAGCGTTCGCTCTAATTTGAGTTTTTCCACCCGTTTGCTGACGTTTTCGAGAATAACGATCGAGGCATCGACTGCTTGCCCGACACTGATTGCCAGTCCACCCAAGCTAAAAATATTTAGTGAAAAGCCAGAGAGCTTCATTGCGATGGCGGCGGCTAATGTACATAGCGGAATCGTCAGGGCGATAATCAATGTCTGTCGCAGTGAACCCAAAAAGATGAACACCGAAATCGCCGCTAGCACGCCACCCGATACTCCAGATCCGATCACATTTGCCAGTGAATTACGAATAAATTTTGACTCATCTAATGTCGGCGTAATGATCATATCGGCGGGAATCGCCCCCGATTTTCGGAGTTCTGTTAATCGTTGTTTGACTGCATCGACTACCGAAACTGTATTGGCATCTGATTGTTTCTGAACACTGATTTTGACTGCTTTTTTGCGGTTCAGATTTACCAACACGCGCTCTTTTTGGGTACCATCAGTCACTTCGGCAAAATCCCGCAGATACACCTGTCCAGGCGGGTTCGTTGGTGTTGAACTGGGCTGCTGAGGATTACTCGCTGTGGTCTGCCCTCCTGTCACAAAGGACAGATCTCGAATCTCGCCGACATTTTCAAACCTTCCCACCGCCCGCGTCAGAGCTTCGGAGTTTTCCCCCAAAATCCTACCGCCAGAAACATCCTGATTGCGCTGTGTCAATCGATCGAGGACATTGGGCAAACTGATTCCCAGTGATTGCAAGCGATTGAGGTCGATATTTACTTGCACTTCCTCTTGCACGCCGCCAGAAACATCGGCAGAAGCCACCCCAGAGACGATACTCAGTGAGCGGGACAGTTCCTGATCGGCAAACACTCGCAGGTCTACATCGGACAAGGAGGGCGAAGTCAGAGCCATTTCATAGACTGGCAGTTGGGATGGGTCAAACTTGAAGAGACGGGGTTCTTCGATCGAATCAGGCAGTCGGCTCCGGTTGCGGTTAAAGGATGCGGTAGTGTCATTGAGAGCTTGATCTACATTACTGCCAGGATTGAAGTACAGATCGAGATTGACTTGTCCTTCGCGGGTTTGGGAGTAGATTTGGACGACACCGTCAGTGGTAGCTAGTGCCTGTTCGAGCGGGCGAGTAATTTCATCGATCGCTACTTCTGGCGAAATCCCCGGCGCAGTCAGTCGGACACCGATTCGAGGATAGGTAATGGACGGCAGTAAATCGACGGGTAATTGGATGACGGAGAAGACTCCGACAATAATTACTGTCAGTGCCAACATGAAGGTGCCGATATATTGGCGGATCGACAGGGTGCTAAGGCTAAAGCCGGATGAGGGTGGTGTTTGCACGATATTCGCTCTCAATATTTACTTGATAGACAAGATACTTAAACGGACGGAATCGCCATCCTTGAGCGGCTTACTACTGCGAGCTATAAATCTTTCGCCCGGATTTAGACCAGAGATAATTTGAACTTTGCCATCGATTTGTTGACCTAAACCGACAGATCGAACCGTAGCTTTTGCCTGTTCGCCATCCCGTTTGATTACGAATAGGGTGCCTTTGGTTGGTTTAGTTGCTGTATTGTCGCGATTAGCTCCCGTCGGTTTAGTCCTAGCTCGATCTTCTTGTAAAGCTGAGATCGGCACCACAACTCGATCGATTGCTGTTTGCGTAAAGCTAACTCGTGATAGCAAGCCACTCCCAACTCGTCCTGTGGGATTGGGCATCGTCACTTCCACTGGTACTAACCGCGAAGTCGGATTAGCCGCAGGTGAAATCTGCGTCACTCTACCTGCAAACTGCTCTGTCGGAAAAGCATCCAACCGCACCTTAACCGCCCCACCCAATCGGACATTTGCCAAATCGAGTTCAGAAACTTGTACTGTCACTTTAGCTTGACTAAAGTCTCCCAATCGGAGTAATTCGTTACCAACTTGGACTAGATTCCCTTGCTCAGTCGATCGAGTCAATACTACGCCACCCAGTGGTGACATCACCATTGCATAGGCTCGCTTTTGTTGCTCCTGGTTGACTACAGCCTGTTGTGCGGCAATTCGACTTTTTGCCACCGCGATCGATTGTTGCTGCACTCGCACCTTGGCTTGTGCCGATCGTAATACCTGTGCGGCTGTTCCAGCTTGGGTGCGAGCTTGCTGTGCCTGTTGCTGGGATATTGCCCCCGCTTTCGCTAGACTACTATACCGATCCGCGTCAAATTCAGCTTGCTGGAGTTGGAGCCGCGTCTGTTCTACCTGGGTTTGAGCATCACTGACTTGAGCCTGAATTTGACCGATCTCCATCCGGCGGGAAGCTAATTCTGCTGCTGCTTCCGCTGTCGCCGCATTGAGGAGTGAGTCATCGATTTGCGCCAGCAGTTGACCCGATTTGACTCGATCTCCTACATTTACATTCAATTGTCGCAGTTGACCTTCCGCCTGAGCGCGAACCGCCACTTCTCGGAAAGGTTGAGTTGTCCCCGTATACTCTCTGGTTGAGGCTAGGGGTGCTGTCGCCGCGATCGCCACATCTACCGCTGTCGCTTGATTTCGACCTCTATCGGCTCCAGGTGGCTTAGTCTGAGCGTCAGCATCATCTTTGGGCACACTACAACTGGACAAGGCGATCGGCAATAGACACATCGCTAACGATTGCTTGAGTCGTAAAGTCAAAACTGAAGTAGTGGAAGCAATCATAAGAGTGAATTATCATCAGCATCAGGAACACAAGCGCAAAGTCAAGAGTCGCTCAGACAATTGTTACAAAAATATAACAATCCTCCTCAGTTTACAACATCTATCAATAGGAGGATCTTTTAAACGATAAATAACCAGAAAATAGGAAAAAAGTCATGGGTAACAATCGCAAAAAGATTGGTCAGTTTGTGATCTAGCCTCAGTTGCTATACCATCTTGAGAAACCCTCTAGCCAACAACATCGTCATTCCTGTTACTAGATCGCCGTCTGAAATCCACTATTCATTACGCCTAAATGTATTCACAGCTCTGGAAATTCTCACGTCCACACACAATTATCGGCACTAGTTTAAGTGTGGTTGCACTTTGGACAATCGCGATCGCTACGAATCATAGTTCAGTCTTATCAACTAATCCGATCGAACTGCTAGGAACTTGGATTGCGTGTTTATGTGGCAATGTTTATATTGTCGGACTAAACCAACTATATGATGTGGAGATCGATCGAGTAAACAAACCCGATCTGCCTTTGGCTAGTGGGGGTTTATCAATTGCACAAGGTAAGTGGATTGTTGGAATTACAGGTATTTTAGCGATCGCAATTGCCGCATTACTAGGTTCATGGCTACTAGCAACTGTGCTAGTCAGTTTAATCATCGGCACTGCTTATTCTTTGCCACCAATTCGCTTTAAACAATATCCACTATTAGCTGCATTTTGTATTCTGACGGTACGAGGTTGTGTTGTAAACTTAGGACTGTTTCTCCACTTCAATCGAGTTATGACAGGCACAGATACTATCCCACCCAGTATTTGGGTGTTGACACTATTTATTCTCGTATTTACAGTTGCAATTGCAATTTTTAAAGATGTACCTGATCTAGAGGGCGATCGTCAATACAAAATTCAAACCTTTACAATATCACTGGGTAAATCAAATGTCTTTAAATTAACTCGATGGGCAATTACGATCGCTTATCTCGGTACAGTTTTGGCTGGAATCTGGATTGCACCAGCGATTAATATTTGGTTTTTAGTTAGTTCACATCTGGGACTGCTAGGATTATTATGGTGGCGAAGCCAAGATCTAGATCTAGAAAAAAAAGAATCGATCGCTAATTTTTATCAGTTTATTTGGAAATTATTCTTTTTTGAGTATCTGCTGTTTCCGATCGCATGTTTTGTTAATTAGGGGCTAGGCTTTAGGGATTAGGATTGAGGGGATTAGTTAGTTATAATTAGGAGAGTGAGTTTTGCAGACACCGCATAGTGGCTATCATTGGAATGGATTAGATCGAGGCTTTTTTGAGGGCTGGTATGTTCGAGTGACATTACCAAAAATCAAAGAATCATTTGCCTTCATGTACTCAATTGAAGATCCATCTGGCACTAGATCTTATTGTGGTGGAGCTGTCCAAATACTCGGAATTGACGAACAATATTTATCGTGTTCTTTTCCAGATCCGCGCCAGTTTTGGGCGACAACAGATCGGTTAGGTTTAGGGCATTGGGGTGAAACTAAATTAGCGATTCAGCCTCAATTATTATCAGTCTCAGAGTTTGATCGCCAGATTGTCCAAGGTTATCAAGTTACCCCGACGCTCCATCAGGGCACATTACCAGAGCAAAACTGTCGGTGGTGCTATCAAATCGTCCCTGTTTATGGCTGGGGGCAGCCCCAGCAGCTCCAACAAGCTACCGCAGGTTGGTTATCTTATCTACCCATTTTTGAACCAGGCTGGCAGGTGTTGATGGCAGATGGCTTGGCGACAGGTTGGATTGAGTGGCAAGGCAAACGCTATGAATTTAGCAATGCACCTGCTTATAGCGAGAAAAATTGGGGTCGTTCTTTTCCAGAGAAGTGGTTTTGGTTGAACTGCAATAGTTTTGACGAGATTGCTGGTTTGGCGATTACCGCAGGTGGTGGGCGACGTAAGGTATTGTGGACGACGGAAGAAGTCGCGATGATTGGGATTCACTATCGCGGCAGATTTTATGAATTTGTGCCGTGGAATTCCCAGATTAACTGGCAAATTCAACCATGGGGCGAATGGCGACTTCAGGCAACTAATGGGGCTGTTCAGGTAACGCTCATTGGTACTACCGATGGTGCAGGTACGATGGTTAGCACCCCAACCGAGCAGGGACTGATACTGTGTTGTCGAGATACGCTTAAGGGTTTACTCTCGATCGATCTTCAGACTCTTCAAGGCAAGATCATTGTTCAGGCGCATAGTGATCTAGCTGGCTTAGAAGTTGGCGGCACTGGCTGGGATCGAGCTTGGATCAAATAGGGGTTGATCCGAGATATGTATGGAAATGCTCACTCTGGATAGATTGCTAAATTGTCATTTTTCATGAATTTGATATCTACTAATAGTCAATCTCTAATAGCTCTCAATTACATTAAAAAAATCATCAGTAGTGACAATCGGACACGAAAAATCAGCTTTCAAAACCAGTAAATCGCGGTCGCCAGTGACTAGATAATCAGCCTCACCAACCAGAGCCAAAGCTAAAAAAGGGACATCAAACGGATCGCGACATTCAGGAGTGACAGGCAAAAGATCGGGCATCGCTACAGATTCGCAAAAGAGCAAGTAATCCGACAGTAAATCTTCTCGATCGGTCGGAGTAAGTTTAAATTTAGGATAAGCCAACACTCGAATTAGCTCCGTAGTTGTCACTTTAGAAACTAGCGGTGTAAAAGAACAGGATTGCCAACCAAAGCGCAGCCTAGCTATTTTACCCCCAAATACCAAAGCCGAAATTAAGATATTAGTATCGATGACAACACGCGGGCAAAAAGTCATGACTGACGTGACCAATCTACAGCATCAGCAACATCCTGCTCGTTAATTCCTAGCTCGGCAAGTTTAGCGCGAACGGCATCAGCCCGTTGAATCTTGACCGGAGTAAGAATAATCTGTTGACCTTCTACAGTCACCTCAAAGTACTCAGTTTCACCGATCTCACGAGTAATACTTTTAGGTAGAGTAAGTTGATTCTTCGAGGTTAACTTGGCGATCGTCATAAGTCTTTTAATTAGATAGTATGTAATGAAGTAAGATTTCCTTACTTCATTATATACTGGTCTACCGATCCGCTGGGGAGGAAATGGGAAGTATCGCATCTCAATGCCCCATCAGCCACAATTACCCTACGGGAACGCTCCGCTAATAATTGGTAACTTAGGTTAGCTACCAGAATCGCTGGTGTCAAAAATTCCATTCCCGTAAGGTGGGGTGGGTAGATCTACGTCGTACCCACGCTCATCCTCAACCCAATGGTAGAAAATCGCGTTAAATTAGTAAGATGAGAAGTCGCTAAAAATAGACTTCCGCCTTTGTCTCTGCGCTCACTTCACCGCCCGAATAATTGGCATTTCTGACACCATGCTGCGAATCATCACTCAGCAGACTGACGCACAACAAGAGTTGCAGCGAATCAGTGCCCGTACTCACGACGATGCGATCGTCCACAAGGAAGCTACTGTCAACGAGATTGTCCAAACAGTCAGGCGACAGGGCGACAAGGCTTTGCTGCATTATACGGCTGAATTTGATCGTCAAACCTTGACAGTCGATCGGTTGCGGGTAAGCGGTGCCGAATTGGATGCTGCGTATCAACAAGTGTCGAAGGAATTGCTCAAAGCGATCGAACTTGCTGCTGCCAATATTGAAGCTTTTCACCGTCAACGGGTGCCCAAATCTTGGGTGACATTTGGGGCTGATGATGTTGTCCTGGGCAAACGCTACAATCCAGTCGATCGAGCAGGTATTTATGTGCCTGGAGGACGGGCTTGCTACCCCAGCACGGTATTAATGAATGCCATTCCCGCAAAAGTGGCAGGTGTGCCCCAAATTGCGATGGTGACTCCACCAGGGCCAGATAAGACGCTCAACCCCGCTGTCCTCGTTGCGGCTCAAGTTGCCGGAGTCGAAGAAATCTATCGGGTGGGCGGTGCTCAATCGATCGCCGCTCTAGCCTATGGTACAGATACGATTGCCAAAGTTGATGTGATTACTGGGCCTGGAAATATCTATGTCACCCTGGCTAAAAAATTAGTCTATGGTACCGTCGGGATTGACTCACTAGCAGGGCCATCTGAAGTCTTAATTATCGCCGATCAATCTGCTAATCCCGTTCATGTGGCGGCAGATCTCTTAGCTCAAGCTGAACACGATCCGATGGCGGCATCGATTTTGATTACCACCGATCCTGATTTAGCCACTGCCGTCCAAACTGCCGTCGAACAACAGCTTCAGGATCATCCCCGCAAGACCCTGACCGAGAAATCGATCGCCCATTATGGTCTAATTATCGTAGTTGAAACTCTAGATATCGCAATCGAATTATCCAACCAATTTGCACCCGAACACCTCGAACTCAATACTAGCGATCCGTGGGCATTGATCGATCGAATTCGTCATGCGGGGGCGATCTTCTTGGGCAATTCTACCCCAGAAGCGATCGGCGATTATCTCGCTGGACCCAATCATACCCTTCCCACTTCTGGCGCGGCGCGTTATGCCTCAGCCTTGGGCGTAGAGACATTTATGAAGCATTCTAGTCTAATTCAATATTCGCCCGCAGCTTTGAACAAAGTCGGTAATGCGATTGCTGCGCTCACAGCAGCGGAAGGATTATTCTCACACGGTGAGTCTGTCAGACTACGGTTGAAGGATGCTCCTTGACACTCCTCGACCTGAAGGTACGAGGATTCTTGGCTCAACGAAACCACTTAGATTAGATACCTTGCAGTGTCT
>CASBPY010000171.1 GCA_949127675.1 Synechococcales cyanobacterium PMM_0072 | reverse complement strand
ATGTCCATTTTTTGGGCTAATAGGGCGCGAAATCGGGCAGAGTCTAATACGGTACCAGAGCCAATTACTCTAGCCGCCGGAAAACCGGAGAGCTTTAGCGTCACGTAAGTCAGAATGTCCACTGGATTACTGATAATCAGTAGGGTGGCATTGGGACAATATTTGACGAGATCGGGGATAAACAGGTTTTCAAGCATATTTATGAGGTTGCTGTGACAGTTTTTAATTGATCGACATTTCGTTCTCTAACTCAAGCTAAGATCCCATCTTTGCGTGCCATAAACAGCATCAGATCGATAATCCGCGTGGAATAACCCCATTCGTTGTCATACCAAGCCACCACCTTAAAAAAGTTCGGATTCAATTCGATCCCTGCCTCTGCATCAAATATGCTCGATCGAGGATCGGTGATAAAGTCTGATGAAACTACAGGCTCATCGGTATAACCCAAAATCCCTTTGAGTTCGCCCTCTGATGCGGCTTTCATTGCTGCACAAATAGCTGCATAGCTGGTGGATTTCTCCGTTTTAAAGGTTAGATCGACAACCGAGACATCTGGAGTCGGCACGCGGAAAGCCATCCCCGTCAACCGCCCTTTTAGCTCTGGTAATACCAAAGTGACGGCTTTAGCCGCTCCAGTAGCGGCGGGAATAATATTTTGTGGTGCGCCGCGTCCGCTCCGTAAATCCTTCTTGCTGGGGGCATCTACGGTTGGCTGGGTTGCTGTCATTGCGTGAACTGTAGTCATTAATCCTTCAGCCAAACCAAAGTTTTCATGAATAACTTTGGCGATCGGTGCTAGACAATTAGTAGTACAGCTTGCATTGGAGACGATCGCATCTCGCACTGGGTCAAATTTATGCTGATTTACGCCCATCACCAGCGTTGTAACTTGGTCAGGGTCTTTGGTTGGAGCCGTCAGGATGACTCGCTTTGCCCCTGCCTGAATATGATTGTTAGCGGTGTCATAATGCGTGAATAGTCCAGTGGATTCCACTACATAGTCAACCTGCAATTTTTGCCACGGCAATTCGGCAGGATTACGAACGGATAGACACGCAATGGATTTTCCATTAACGATGATGCTATTTGCTTGAGCCTCAACGGTGCCCGCAAACATGCCATGCGTCGAATCGTATTTGAACAAATACGCCAAGTTTTCCGCTGGGACTAGATCGTTGATGCCTACAAATTCAATGTCGGGATGGTCGATGCCAGCCCGCATCACGAGTCGCCCGATTCGACCAAACCCATTGATACCAACTCTTAGTTTTTTCACGATCGCACCTCCAGCGTTGTGATAGATTTTTATTCTTTTTCGGATTAAACGATCGAATCGTTGCCAGCGAAATATGGGTAGTAATGCGATGGGGTAAAGCACTACCTACTTTTCAAGCTGCTTGAGAAAATAGTCGCGTAAGTATGCAGGTAGAGCTGGGACAAGAATGGCACGTTCCAACAACGCACGATCGACAATTTTGCGATCTAATAGCCGCGCAATCTCGGCAACTGTAACGTGATGTTCATCTCGGCTCACAAGTTCGATTGAGTCTCCAGTTCCGACTTCACCTTCTTGGACTACGGAGAAGTAAATTCCACTCAAACCACTAGACTGAAATCGTTGGATGATATCCGATCGCCCAAACCTGATGTCCAGCTTGTAACAAGGCATTCGCGGTTGTGCAACGATGACTTCCGCAGTGCCAATCCGAAAGCGATCGCCAATATTGACAGCATCTTCTAACAGCCCCTCAACGGTGAAGTTTTCACCAAATACTCCCCACGGCAATTCCATCTCCGGCAGTTCCTGCTGCCAATAGACATAATGCTCGCTGGGGTAGGCATAGACAGCTTTCTGTGCGCCACCATGTACCGTGAGATCTGCTTGGCGATCTCCATCTAAATTCAGGAATCGCAATTGAACTCGCTCTGCGACTGGTTCCTTGAAGATGCCAGTTAAGACGGTTCTGCCTTTCCACTCAACTTCGCGGGGCAGTCCAACATTAAGGGAAACAATTCTCATGGTTAATTTCTCCTAACTTCAGCGGTTTCGATCGTTACCAAGAATGCAATGCCCGTAATTGCGATGTTTTCTTCAATTGATGCGTCTGCATCCGTGCCAACACGTCATCCAGCATCGTCACCGCCTCAGCTACAAACGCCCCCTTATTGAGCATCACGCATTCAGCCTGCTCTGCCATTGCCGCATCCGTCATCTCCGCTCGTGAGGGAATCCCCTTTTTGACGAGATTTTCTAGCACCTGAGTTGCCCAAATTACTGGAATATGTGCCGCCTCGCAGATCCAGAGAATTTCTTCCTGAATTTCTGCCATCCGTTGATAACCGATCGCAATCGCCAAATCTCCTCGTGCGATCATCACCGCAAACGGCTGCTGTCCCGCCGCTTGGACGATTAACTCTGGTAAATTACTGACAGCCTGCGACGTTTCAATCTTCGCCATAATCGCGATCTCGCGGGGATGATCCATCCGCACCGCCAACTCCTGCTGGAGTAGTTTGATATCATCGGCAGATTGGACAAAAGAATAGCCTACAATATCGGCGTGGGCAGCGACAAAATCCAAATCCTGTCGATCTTTATCCGTCAGTGGGCTGAGTTGCAAATCGGTATCGGGGAAGTTTAAGCCCTTCTCTGGCGCAAGTTTACTCCCCTTCAAACTCGCATGAGTGACGCGGAGGAGGACACCCTTTTTAATGAGCGATTCCACCCGTGCGCCGATGCGACCATCATCGATCCAGACGGCTGCGCCTACTTGCAAGCGATCGATTACTTCCGGCAAAGTACAAGTTGCCTGGAAACAGTCCGTATCCTTTGGGCTAGACAGTTCGTGGGTTAAAACCAGACATTCTCCCTGAAAGATGTGCTTGTCTTGACTGGGGATCGTCACCTTACCAATTCGAGGCTTGGGGCCACCCAGATCCATGAGGATTTTACAAGCGTGTCCGGTTTCTGTCTCCGCTCGCCTGACATTGCCAATCATCGCGAACCATAATTTAGCGTCATCGTGGGCGCAGTTAATCCGCACACAGTTCGTTCCGCGTTGTAGTAGATCGCGGACAAACTCGTAATTGCTGGCGGCTTCAGTTGCCAATGTCACCATGATTCTGACCCGACGATGGGGTAAAGTTTTTCCCAAAATCGCTTCGGTATGCTGCTGAAGTAACTTGTCACCTTCGAGAAATGCCTCGATCGATGGGCGGCTCGGTAAAGTCGTAGTATCGACCTGACAGACTGCGCCCAGGGTAGTAATGACTGCATCCAAGCTAGGGATGACTCGTGCTTCCAGCCGACCCAGAGAAGATAAACCCCAAGGCATGAGGGCGGCTTGGAGCGGGCGGAGATCGTGGCGGCGCAAAGCCAGGTAATAGGCGAGATTGAGTCCACTACTCAGAAATATATCCCTGAGAAACTCATCTCGGTGAATACTTGCTTGCCACGGATGAAAAATATCTTGCCCTTCCCGAACCACGATCTGTCGCAGTTTTTGTAATATTTGGAGTAATTCGCAGGGATTAGACAGGTCTAATTTGGAGTAGTCAAGCGTATCCGCTGCTTCGCGTTCTAGAGTGGCGATCGCCATAAAATAACCTCTTAAAAACTAAATTTTTGGTAATTAGTACGATATAAATAAAACTAGAATAATTTCAAATCTGTGCTGTGGGCACTGCCCACCCTATGAAGAGTCTAGAGCTTGGCAATTTGGACTCGATAAATTTCAAAAATAAAGGTATAAATCTAACCCAAAGCAGTGAATAATAATGTTAGTTTCCGATACAGCAATAATTTTGATAATCCACTTAGACATTAGTAATTATTCATCAACTTCTAGTAAAGTTCATGAAGAACAAATTTTATTCTCTGTTCAAGATATCTACGATTCTCAAGTGACTTTCGATCAATGATTAATAATTTGGTAGTGCGATCGAACCCGATACTTCTCGTTTAAGAACAGCCGATCGATCAAAAGGATAACTGATCCCCTCGATCTCAATATTTTCGGATAAATTAAAGCCGTAAGCCTACACCAATCGCGACGGTAGTTGTCGCACCATCGCTACTAAAAGGAACGCTTACATTACCTTTTAAGACGATATTACTGTCTAAGTCATAGTCAGCACCAGCGGTAAAATAAGGAGTGGTAACATTATTATTGCTATCACCGCTATTGAATCTAACTCCAAGACCTAGATATGGTATTAACTTTCGATCGGTGTCTGGAGCTTGAAGATCGTAAGTTAATGCTGCCCCAAAAATAGTTTTACTGGCAGGGAAGTAAATATTGGGACGGATTGAGAAGTTGTCAGAAATGGCAAAGCGAGCAGAAACTCCAATCGATGTCTCGCCACTCCCAAAGATAACTGATGGGCCGATATTATTTTGACCCATTCCGGCTTGGGCTGGTCTAACCATACTAAAAGATCCGAGCAGAATTGCTAATGATAGTAATATCTTTTTCACGTTATTTTTGTGTTGATTAATAGTTAAGTAATCTGAGTTGAATTGTTGGCGTTCGAGGAGCATATGTTCGTTGTTGAAATCGCGATCGAATAGATCGACATCTAATCCCAGCTTGCGGGCATAATGGAATAAATTTTTCTCGCTTAAAGCAGATGGAAACTCAAACAAGGAATAGTGCCATCTGCCAAAACTGTTTCTGAGCTGCTGCTGCCTCCGTTGCTGCTGCTGCTCTCATCGCTTGTTGGGGCAGATCGACGAGCGGAAAATGTCAAACGATCGGGGTATTTACTTAGAGTTGCTAGGATTGCTCATTTTATTCCGATCGGCAGTACCCTGGACTTCATTAAGCGCGCCTTTAGAGCGTTCCTCGATCGTTTTCAATGATGTCGCTGGTTTAGCAAGTGCTTTTTCAGTGTTCTGTTCGATCTTGTCTAGCTGGACTGTGCCATCGGTCGAATCGCTCTTGGCAACTGGAGGATAGCCACGTTTAATATTCTCGATTCGGACTGCTTTTGCTGAGGCATCCTTGGCGGATGATCCGTTACAGCCGCTGGCAAAAAACATTACAGCAACAACTAAGATAGACATGAACATCCGTACAGGGCGAATGTTGGATAGTAATGTCGAAATATGTTTCATCTTGAAAATCCTTGAAATTAATAAATAATGGTGGTATTGACATTAAATTGGAAGCGTTATTACGAACGCTCAAACCACTTCACGGTAAGTTGATTATCTACAGAAAATACTCCTGGTGCAGCCCAAGCAGCGCGTTCGGCTTCCTCTCGCTCCGCCAGGTTCCGCACGTTGCCAGAGAGTTCCACATTGCCACCATTCGTCTCAACTCGGATCTTGTTGGCATCCACCACAGCACTACGTTTGAACGCCGATTTAATCGCTCTTTCGACTTCCACTGGTTTCACGTTGGGTTCGAGATTCATTTTGGGTGGTGGGGTGAGGGAGAGTCGATTAGATACTCCTTTGACACCCAATAGGTGCCGCACAACGTTTGCAGCAACGTTCTTTTGAAACCAGCCCTCGACTTCGCCTTCTAATGTAACCAAACCTTCACGGACGGTGACTCGAACGGTTCCTGGTGGAATTAAGGTCGCCCAATTAATTTGATTAGTCGCGGCGGCGGCGATGTCGCCATCAGTGCGGTGGTAGGATGCTGGTAGCTGGATTTCGATATCATCTGCGATCGCTTTCACCCCTGCAATCCGCTTCACCGCTTGTACGGCTTCCAATTTCTCGACATAGCTACTAACATAACCATTGAGTGTCACTGTGCCATTTTTGACTAAAACACCGATGTCTGTAACTTTGACAATTGGCTCATATTTGAGTTCGGCAATCACATCATCTTTTAGTTCCATGTCAGTCTTTTCGATCTTATTTATCATGTTATTT
>CASBPY010000170.1 GCA_949127675.1 Synechococcales cyanobacterium PMM_0072 | reverse complement strand
TCGAGGGTTGCTGAAGGTTTGAATGCCATTAGGATTAGATTGTCTGCCCCCAGATCGATCAGACTACTCATCGTTGGCAAATCTCTAGTTACACCCATTTTTGACCGTGGAGCTAATGGCAATACTTGCAGCGGTGAATTCAGCTCAAGTCCCTTTTTGACAGTCTGAGCAGCTTGCCAACTGCCACTGTGGGGATAAATTGCGTAGGTGAATTGATGGTGATGTCGATCGGCGGTAGGATCTGGCCAATTACTACTGCGAAGTAAAGTAAGTCTCAAGTAATCTGTTCTAGCGTCATAACCATATTTACAATCATTCAAGATACTCACACCGTATCCACCACTGCGATCTGTCAGATCTGCCCAGCGGTGCATGGGCAATTCCCATTTTGCCTTCTCGGCAGGTGTTTCAGGTTTGGTTGGACGTTGGATTGCCCCACAGGCAGTTTCCGAGGTGCTGATATCGGCGGTAAGATTTAAGGGAAAGTTAGCTTTGATTAATACATGCTCGGCTTGCCAATCGACACTGGTGGCGATCCGTAAAATTGGTGAATGAGTATCCAGGATATAGTCTTGGACAAAATCACAGCCAGCCAATTCTCGCACTACCCGCAAGCGGTGGCGAATAGCACCGTTTTCGATCCATTCGATCGATCTTAATTTACTCGGTGGTAATGGTTTGTCAGCATATTGCGGATCGATATTCCAAGCATCCCAATATTGATCGCCATCTTGGAAGGCTTGAAGTTGATTTGCACCTGAAGATAATACTAGTTCTCGATTATTGATTTGATCGTACATCCGATCGATCTCACCAGTTTCGGGATTGATTTTTACTTCTACAAATTGGTTTTTAAAAATAAAATCGCTGGAAGCTAGTGTTTTCGTTGCTGTTTGGGTGTGTACTAGCCAAAACAGACGATAGCCAACACTCGGTAAATCTGTAGCCAGAAATAGTATCTGTTCGGTAGTTGATTGACTAGGAATTAAGTTCCCATCTGGATCAAAAACTTGCCACCCAGCCACAAACTCGACTTGTTCAGACTCTAGTGGATATTGAATTACTTCACTCCGCAACCAATTGAGCGCATTAAAAACAACGATTGGAATCGCGCCCTCTACTGGTGGAATTGGGATCTTAATTCGATCGCAAATATCTGCCAAGGCACCGCTAATAATCCCTGTTGTGATTCGTTTAACGTCTTCCCACCCTTCATTTGCAGTTACATATACAGGTTCGATCGCGGTGCCAGGAATGATATCGTGAAATTGATTGAATAATGTTTGTTTCCAAGCTGTCTCGACCTCAAGTTTGAGCTGATCTGGATAAGCTGCTTGGGTGATAATACAGGCTAAAGATGACCAGAGTTCAGCTTGGTATAGTAAGTCCTCGCATTGACGATTCGATCGCTTTTGATCGGCGTGGGTAGTGAAACAACCACGATGGAATTCTAGATAGAGTTCGTCTTTCCAGACTGGTAATAGCTGACTATCAGATCTACCTGCTAACTTGTCTAGATATTTAACCGCCGTCGTAAATTCTAGATCGGGAAATACATCAGACTTTGACCATCGATCGGCAATTTCCAACATATCACGGGTCGGCCCACCACCATGATCGCCCACGCCAAATAGATATAGAGAATCATCTATTCCCGTCCCTTTTTGCCATTTACAGGCATAATCGATCATCTTCAGTGGATCGATACCTTCCCCAATCGGCGACGACATCAGACTCAACACCTGACTACCATCCGGCGATTCCCACCAGAATAATTGATGGGGAAATTGATTGGTATCATTCCACAAAAACTTCTGCGTCACGAAATAATCAATCCCGCCTTGCTTGAGTAACTGTGGTAATTGCTGGCAAAATCCAAACGTATCTGGTAGCCATGATACTTTGGTTAATTCACCAAATTTAGCCTTGTTATATTGCTGCCCATAGATAATTTGCCGCGCGATCGATTCACCCGAAATCAAGTTAAGATCTGGCTCAATCCACATTCCCCCCACTATTTCCCATTTACCCGCCTGCACCTGCTGACAAATACCTGCAAATACTTCCGGCTGATGGATTTCCATCCACTCATATAATGCAGGCGTAGAATGACAAAAAGTCAGATCGGGAAATAGTTGCTGAAGGTGTAATGCCGATCGAAATGTCCGCTCCGCCACCTCCCAAGTTTCCGCCACCTCCCACAACCACGCCATATCCAAATGTGCATGTCCAAGTAGGTGGATAGTCTTGATCTCAGAAAGTACTGCATGGAAAATCCCCTCCTTGGAGGGGTACCCGAAGGGGGGGGTGGGTAGATCGCCACCATCAAGAATCAACTTAACCCGCCTCTTAATCTCCAATACCTGCTGAATAAACTGCCGACTATCCACAGTTAATAAGTCATAATAGATCGAATCAATAATCCCTACCAATTCACCCAACCGCGCAGGATTGAAACTCGCCACCTGTTTCACCATCACTGCTAACTCATCCGCCAACCACCCAGGCTCAGGATTCGCTGGATCTGAAGACTCATAAACCACCCTAGAACGCATCAAAGCACCGATATCGTGCCCAGGGGTGATTAACCGTAATCGTAGATCTAGCGACGTACCAGGTACCACAACAGGCATCAACAAAACGCGCGGACTATGATCGAATAAATCCCCTTCCTGCACCAATACCCCATCGACAAATACCTGAGCCAATTCCGCCCACCAAGTAAACGCCAACCGACAAACTAGATTAGTGACTGGATAGCCCTGGAGCTGAGTGGGAATTACTAACGTTTGGGCGAGCCAGATCTCCTTTCGCCCCCGTTCCCAAGCGATTTGTCCCTTTTCATTCAGATTTACTAGATCCCATTGACTCGAATCTGCATCAACAGATCCACACCCCAGATTCATCCGCCAATCAGTTAAGATATCAATCTGACTCAAGCTCCGCAATCGCTCAATTTTTGCCAGCAGAGAAGATACAAAACTTTGGTCGGAATCATTCATAAAGTTCGCTAGAATCAGTAAATTAGTCGATCGTGGATAGTTAAATCCAAATTGCTTTGCTATGTCTGGAAATTATCAAAGCCGAGTCTTTACCTTTATTAGTAAGCGTACCAATCGCTTAAAAGATACCTGCGCTCAGGGTTTTCGACAGATCAAAGTCGCTGTAGTCTGGAGTGGTCAAGCATTACTATACCCTTTTCACTTACTCGCACAAACCACCAAAATCTTTCAGCCCCAAATTGTATCGCCAGCACAAAAACCAGTACTTCCACCAGTCTCCGATATTAACATCGAACAGGCTCTAGAGTTGATTGTAGATGCTGGATATCCGATCGTGATTGCCGAGTGTGGATCTTTGACGGTGGCGGATACTGGTGAGCATCATCGACAACAGCAAGTTTCCACAGGTGGAGGATCGATAATTGCCAGTGAAGACTCATCAAGTTTAGGATATTACGATCCTGATACCGACGATTGGGAAGTCGCTTCATACAGTCCCCGCCGATCTCAACAAGTAGTAGCAAAAAGCTCAGTTATTCAAGGCTTGAGTTCGCGATTAGTCGATCGGCAGTTGGTTTTAATCACCACCGAAAATGAAATTTTAGATATTCTCACTAGCTCCCAACAGCAAGAAATTCGCCGCCGGATTGGGCTAGATTTAGCGATTGATTGGTATCAATGGAATACAGGCGAAATCCTCGATCGTCATTTACCAGATCAATTATCACTCAATCATCAAACTACAACTAAACAAAGATCGATCGCTAGTAGTGAAAATCGATCAACTCCCAATTTATTCGATCGATTACAGGATTGGTGGAAAAAGCTCACAGCTAAATCTGAATCATCCATCATCTCATCCAGTGATCTTGCCACTGCACAAATAGAATCAAAACTACCTCCTCAAATTGCCCCTGCAAGTTATTTGTTTAGACCCCAACCACCACAAATCGAGCGATTTTTAGACCTGCCCCAACTCCCACCAATTAATGAACCAGAGTCGCAGATTATTGCAACAAATCCAATCCAGCAGACATTGATCAAGCTGCAACCAAAATGGCTCAAGCAATGGTGGAGCTACTATCGTGACTATCTATCTATTTCTCCCACTGGCTTTAACGAATTTGAAAGTAGTCAAATTATCCATCAACCCGAAGAATTTCAGTTAACAAGAATAGAACAACATCGTGAAAATAGAATCGAAAAAGTAACTAGCAACAATCAATTCGCAATAAGTGATCCTATACAAACGAGCGAAATTACTCACGATCACCGTCAATCTACGCAAAATTACGGTAAATTAGATCGCAAAATTTTTCAAAACGTAGAATTCAATCCAGACT
>CASBPY010000169.1 GCA_949127675.1 Synechococcales cyanobacterium PMM_0072 | reverse complement strand
TCTTTGAATAATTCTTTAAGTCCGTTTGTCAGTTCCAACATTACCAGGATATTCTTCCTCTATGGATTCTTTCTCTATCTTACTCTCTCGGAACTCTTTATTTTTAGGAAGTCCCTAAGGTGAAAATCTGTTGCAGCAAGATTTTAGGCCATGATGATACGATCGATATCTGGATCATCCCAAACGATCTCCCCAAGTTTTTTCATACCTTCTTAACACATGATTCCTGTATCCCAAGCCGAAAAGATTATTCTCAGCTTAGTTCAACCGTTGAGTGATATAGAATCAGTCGATCTGACACTGGCAACGGGGCGAATTCTGGCGAGATCGATCAATAGTCAATTAGACTTTCCCCATTGGGATAATTCCGCGATGGATGGCTATGCGGTAAAGTTTAATGATGTGCGATCGAGTACGCCTAAGCATCCGATTACATTGGAAATCGTTGAAGAGATTCCGGCTGGTTATCAACCGCAAAGGGAGATCCAATCGGGAGAAGCGGCGCGGATATTTACAGGGGCAATTGTGCCTGCGGGTGCCGATACGATCGTGATGCAGGAGCATACCCAGCGGGTGCAGAAAACTTTTGTCAAAATTCAAATCACCCCAACCGCAAAATCGTTTATTCGTCAGCGAGGTGAATATGCCAAGGTTGGCGATCCGCTATTGGCTGCTGGTACGGTGCTAAACCCAGCCGAAATCGCGATTTTGGCGGCGACAGGATGCAGTGATGTCAAAGTTTATCGCCGTCCGCGTGTGGCGATTATCTCGACGGGGAATGAATTGGTGACACCGGATCAACCACTAAAGCCAGGGCAAATTGTCGATTCTAATCAATATGCCTTAGCCGCTTTTGTCCAGCAAGCGGGGGGAATACCAATCTGTCTAGGAATTATTCCCGACGATCGAGCTAAACTGACCGCTGCGATGGCTGAAGCGATCGAGTCGGCTGATTTAGTGCTTTCGACTGGCGGTGTCTCTGTGGGCGATTATGACTATGTAGAGGAGATACTTGCTGAGTTGGGTGGAGATATTCGGGTACGGGCGGTGGCGATCAAACCAGGTAAGCCGCTGACGGTTGCCAAGTTTAAGCGGGACAATCGTTCAATTGTCTATTTCGGGCTACCAGGTAATCCTGTTTCGGCGTTGGTTAGTTGCTGGCGATTTGTCCAACCCGCAGTGGCGAAGCTATCTGGGTTGCCGAAGTCTAGTTGGCAACCGACTTGGATTGAGGCGATTACTAGTCAGGATTTATCCGCTGATGGGAAACGGGAAACTTATCTGTGGGGTAAGTTAGAACTAATCGATGGGCGGTATCAATTTAGTCTTGCTAGTGGCAGTCATAGTTCGGCGAATTTGATCAATCTCGCAGGTACCAATGCTTTGGTGATGATACCTGTAGATGTGAGTTCGATCGAGACTGGGACAACAGTGAAAGTGTTGATGATTTAGAAACCTGGGTGTGTTGGGTTATCTCCTTATGGACAGACTATTGCTCTTGGCGTTAGCCTGCCGAAGGTACAGGCAAACGCTCAGCTAACGCCAACATTCTTCAACCCAACCTACAGATCCAATGTGATTGCGGCTGGAGTGGCAGTGCGGATGTTGATAATTGGTAATTATTAACTATCAATTATCAATTAATTAACTATTCACCATCCACTCTCTCTAATTGCCATAAGATCTGGTTGCCTTCCCGTCGGACTCTAGAAACGATCCAGTTGCGCCATGCCCAACTATCGCCGCGACTGGTGACAGCACTGGCATTGATGTCCATCAGATCTGCAAGTTCAGAACTGGCAATCAGGTAACTACCTTTGGCAATTTCATCGGCGATTCGTAATGTATCGATGAGGTGATGAAGATGGGCGACGCGGACTTCGCGAGGAATGTGTTCGGTACTTTCGGTATGAACGATCTGTTCTTCTAACATGGGGACGATTTGTAACTCAGGTGGAGAGGGAATAGGTGCTAAACGATCTGTAGAGTTCTGTTTAGCTGGAGGTAACTCCATTGTAGATCGTTGCCGGAGTTGCGGTGGTTGACCGCTAGAAAAGCCTCTGGCGATCGTGTCACAGCGTTCATTTCCGACATTCCCAGAGTGCCCGCGTACATGCTGCCAGGAGACAGGAACTTTGGTTTGGGCTTGGACTTGTCGATCGAGCAAATCGAGTGTTTCCCACAGATCTTTGTTCAAGACATCTTTGCCAGCAGCAGTTTTCCAGCCTTTTTTCTTCCAGCCCTTCATCCATTGAGTGATGCCTTTAATCAGATATTCACTATCGGTATAGAGAACGCATTGGTGGGTTTGGTTGGTGCCTGCAAAAAATTCTAGGGCGGAGATGGCGGCTTGCATCTCCATCCGATTATTAGTCGTTGCGCGATCGCGTCCGCCGAGTTCGTGACAGCTACCATCATCATAGTAAGCAACTGTACCCCATCCACCAGGGCCAGGATTGCCGGAACAAGCTCCATCTGTGTATAAGTCTCTAATTCTACTCATTCGTAATTACACTCCTCGATCGGGCATATTTACTGCCTCTGAAAGGAGGTCTTCACTGTGATTGGCAGCTTGATCTACACTCCAAGGATCTTCTGGTTTGTATTCTAGTTTTGGGGCTGGAGGAGGAGGAGGGAGTTGGGAGTTGGGAGTTGGGAGTTGGGAGTTGACTGAAGCAGATTCTTCGCCAGGAGAATTGAGATCGCCGCTGGGTGGTGGCACTTGCTGCTGCATCTGAGCGATGACAACATCGATAATTTCTTGTGGATCGCTGGTTTCGATCCCAAATTGTTCTGCTAGTTCGGCGACTAAGCTAGGATCTTTGTGCAGCATTGCCGAAAATTCTTCGAGACTAATTTCACGAGTTTCGGAAGGTGTCTTTTCATCATCTGAATATGATCCAAAAGACTGGGATGGGGGCGAGTCCATCGGATCGTTGTCGATTAATAGTTCTGCTGGTATTTCAGGAAACTGATCAAAGGAAATGTTGGCTCCTGAACCTAGAGTGTCAAACTCCATAATCGGCAGTAAATCTGCATATTCTTCAGCCTGACGATTGAGCAACTTTGAACCATAGGATCCAGCCAAATCGCCAATCTCACCGCAGTCAAGTTCACCTAATTGCACCATCCGTCCGGCTAGTTCATAATTAGGAACGGGTGCCTGAATCAAGTTATTCCCAAACCTGTCGAGCCATTCCAGCCACTCGGATTTGCGGACTCGTTGCCTAATTTTGTTAAAAAAGCCGACAGCCCGTGGTTGTTGCCAGCCATGCGCTACGCCTTCGAGCAACTGCATGAATAGATACTCTCGATCGGTATCATCAAGAGGTGGTAACTCGGCAGTACTGAACCGATCTATCGATCGAGCTGCCCCTTGCTTAGACAATTTACGAAACCACCTCACGAATGATTGCCAGATTTTTTTTAACATTTACTGATTCCTTTGATGCACAATTTTAGGTACATTCGATCTAGAGTATCGTAGAGGGTAGTGCTAGGCAAATCACCTCAATTGAGAGATATTACTTTCGCTCGACCTTTTTCTATTTATCCCGCAGATGGCATATATACCTCTACATCATAAATATAGACCACAAACTTTCGCGGATCTGGTCGGTCAAGAGGCGATCTCTACTACCTTAACTAATGCGCTCCGACTCCAGAAGATTGCCCCAGCATACCTGTTTACTGGGCCACGGGGCACGGGCAAAACTTCTAGTGCCAGAATTCTAGCGAAGTCTCTTAATTGTATGGCGAGTCCGGTACCTACAGCACAACCTTGTGGGATTTGTGAGGTATGTAGCTCGATCGCCCTGGGTGCTGCTCTAGATATTATCGAAATCGATGCTGCTAGTAATACAGGTGTTGATAACATCCGCGAAATCATTGAACGCGCTCAATATGCTCCCGTTCAGTGTCGCTATAAGGTTTACACGATCGATGAGTGTCACATGCTCACTACGTCAGCATTCAACTCGTTATTAAAGACGCTGGAAGAGCCGCCAGATCGGGTAGTATTTATTCTAGCAACTACAGATCCGCAGCGGGTGTTACCAACGATTATTTCTCGTTGTCAGCGATTTGATTATCGGCGGATTCCGGTAGATGCGATGGTAAAACATCTGACTTATATTGCGGGAATTGAGCAGATTTCGATCGATCCGCCATCAGTTAAGCTAATTGCCCAAATCGCCCAGGGAGGGTTGCGGGATGCGGAAAGTTTACTCGATCGGTTGAGCTTACTCGATGGTGAGATTACACCCGATCGAGTGTACGATGCGATCGGTTCGGTACCAGAACAAGATTTATTGGATCTGTTACATTCGATCGCCAAAGCTGACCCAGAAAGTTTACTCGATCGCACCCGCACTATTCTCGAACGGGGTAAAGAACCTCTGACTGTGCTGCAAAATCTCGCAGGTTGTTATCGCGATTTGCTGATTGCCAAAACTGCCCCCAAGCGTCCAGATTTAGTCGCACTCACCAGTGAGACTTGGACAGAATTGGTAAATATCGCCAAAACATGGGAATTGAACTGGATTCTCAATGGTCAAAAATACCTCAAAGATAGCGAGATCCAACTCAAACACACAACTCAACCCCAACTGTGGTTGGAGATTGCCATCTTGGGACTACTGACAGTTAGCACCCAACAGTCACCAGCTCCCGCACCCGCTATTGCAGCTCTAACGCCCAAAGCTAGTAGCCCCCATGTGTCTCCACTACCAGCAATCCAGACTCAAAATATTGGAGCCGCTCAAGTTGCTCCGTCAGCTCCAGTCACCCCTATCGCCGCTCCAACACCGATCGGCACTGTTGACCTGATCCAGACTTGGGAACAGGTCTTACAGCAGCTTCTACCCGCCAGCAGGGACTTATTCAAACCATTTGGAAAGTTGATTGTAGTTTCAGAAACCCAAGCGATTGTGGCGATGAAATCTAGTACGATGCAATCGATCGCGTCTGGTAAGGTGCCAGAACTGAGTAAGGTATTTAGTCATATGTTCGGTCGATCGATCACGGTGAAACTAGATGTGATGGGGAAAATTCAATCCCAGCAGATTACTCCTACGCCGCCATCAAAACCGCCAGAACTATCTGTAGTTGCTCCACCAGAAATTTCCACAACAATTCCAGCACCTGTAATTTATCAACCCGCACCGGAAATAGCCAAGCCACCAGAGCTAAAAATTGCGCCACCAGAACTGTTTGTCGTAGCCCAGCCAGAACCATTACCCCCAGTAGATTTATTTGAGTCAGATCCATCGCTGGATTTTGCCGAACCGCCCGACTCCCTTGACGTAGAACGCGCAGAGCATACGCCAGAAGTCGAGTTAGAAGAACCAGATCTCGATCCGATCCTGCAAGCTGCAACTGAGCATGTTGTCAAAACTTTTAATGGCGAAATTGTCGATCGCAGTCACGAGCTATTCGACCAAATTGTTGGTGAGTAACAATCTATTTCTGGGGAATTAATTTCATTTTCACAATCAAATTTTTGAGTTTAGTTTTTCCACAAGGTTCAATGCTTTGACAATCATTTACCTTAGTGAGTTGATACGTTAGTCTTACCTGCTGGTTGAGGAATTTAGTCTGGTTACAGATATCAAAGTCAGCTCCAAACTGATATATTTTGCCACGAGTATTCATTTCGACATAACACATCAGATCTCCATTTGTGAGCTTTAAAACTTTACCACTGGTGGGAAATGAATTAGATTTTTTGAATTTATTTGCTTCGCTAGGTGATCCAGCTAAAAGATTTAAGCTGACGATCAGCCCAGCACAAGTTGCTGTTGTGAGATAATGATTTACTTTCATAATCAAAATGTCTCTACTAATAAATAATCTATAATCCTATCATAATGAGCAACCACCACATTAGCTTTTCAACAGGTATTTGTCTAGATAAAGATTAAATTTCTCGATCGATCTAGGCGCAGACACTTCGGGCATTTTATCAGCAATTTTCGACCACATTTGCCAGAGGATTGGCATTCCCAATTCAAAGGTTGGCATTGATTGAAGCTGTTCAAAAACTGCCAGGGTTTCACCTTCAGCAATTAGTTCGCCTTGCTCCATCACCAATATCCAATCAGCCCATTGATAGACAAAATCTAAATCGTGGGTGGCGATTAATAGGGTAGTACCCAATTTGGCGATCGCATCTAGTTCTGTCAAAAGATTACGAGTTTGAATCGGATCGAGATAAGCGGTTGGTTCATCTAGCAATAATAATTCAGGTTGCAATACCATCACACCAGCGATACTGACTCGCTTTTTTTGACCTAAGCTAAGATGCTGAAGGGGCGACATCGCAAGGTTTTCTAAGTGAAAATCTGCGAGAGTTTTAGTTACTTTTATGGCTACTTCTGGATCTGGCAAACCTTGATTGCATAGTCCATAAGAGATATCAGCAGCAACAGTCGGTGCCACTAATTGCTGTTCAGGATCTTGGAATACTAAGCCTACTCGTTGTCGCCAGCGATTGAGACTGGCTCGATCGAATGTGAGTGGAGTATTATCTAAAATAACTGTGCCTCGATCGGGTTGACACAGACTATCAGCAATCAGAAACATCGTAGATTTACCACAACCATTTTGACCAATAATTGCTGTTTTTTTATGCTTTGGCAACCGAAAGCTCAAGCCTTTTAAGGTTGGAACTTTTGCCATTGGATAGCTATAGTAAATATCTTTAAATTCTAGTAAGTATTCACAATTAGTCATTAAAAAAGTGGATAGTGAATAGTGAATAGTTATCTAACATCGTAGGATGGGCACTGCCCACCAGCTAGGTTCTACGCATGTTTTAGTTACCTAAGATAGATAGAATATCTCGACCATTATCAGTACAATACAACCAATAATCGACTCTCTCGCATATCGAGGCGAATACTCATAGGACTGCGGCTGCCAAAATCGAAATTCTTGTTGAAAACCGCGTGCTGTTACTCCTAACGTTAACTGCTGATAACGAGTAGCCGTGCGCTGAATTAATTGGCGCACTAGTAAGTTTAAGCTATGGATTCTTAAACGCTGAATCCGATAACCACCACGTGAGATTTGAGCTGTGACGATCTTTTGGGCTGTATCTGCTAATAGAAAGATAAACCGATAAACCAACAAAGCTAATTCAACTAAAATCTGTGGACAACCAGCTTTCTGAGCAGTAGTTGCCAGATCGATTGCTGGAATCGTCAATACGATAAAGAATAGCGCGGAAGTACTCGCCAACGATCGAATCAAAACTTCGATCGCTTGAATCGAACCCTGACGGCTGAGATAAATCTGTCCGCCCCACGCGCCAATATGCCACAACGCATCAGCCTGGATCGTGGGGGTGATATTACCAGCATACTCGATCGCCAAGGCTGGCATACTCGTAATCATAAATGTCATCACCCCCAGGATCATCGAGCCATAGATCCGCCACGGAATCCCCGCATAAACCACGCTCCAACAGCTCATCCAGATAAAAATGAGGATTTGGACTGGATAGTGAGATATCAGGGCAAGCAGCAATACTGTGAGTGCGAACCAGAGCTTTTGGGACGGGGGGAGATGGCGCAGCCGATTGCTATAGGCGAGAGTATCAAGCTGAATATGCACTAATTGCGATCTTTGATGATCGCCACGGCTTCATCGGCTTTCCGACGCTCGGTACGACCTTTATATAGTCCTAAAATATAACAGACAACTCCCGATCCGATCGCCGCCTGAGTCGCAAATAGGAAAGTTTCAACCTCGCCGCCAGAGGGCTTGATCACAGGCTCGAACCAAGGTTTATAGCCAGGGTTAACTTCTTCGATTGCTGTAATATTAATACTATCTGTGGCTTTAAATTCCTTACCCTGATAGATCAAGACAGGAGCCATTGAAAGGATCACGGCACCACCCAACAACCAAGCATTAATTGATAGTTTCTGCATCTAAATTATTTTTCTCTTGAAATAGTCCGAGTATCTTTAATTCCTGTTGACCATAATCTTGGAGCCAGTTCCATACTAGCAAGGTTAACAAACCTTCGCTGATTGCCAAGGGAATCTGGGTGACGGCAAAGACACCGACAAATTTAATAAAAGCTGCCATGAAACCACCCTGAGCAGCGGGGAAAGCGAGGGCTAATTGGATCGCCGTAACTAGGTAAGTACACAGATCTTCCAACATCGATGCGAGAAATACCGCAGTTTTCTGATATCCAGTTTTGGCGATCGCATTGTACACGACATAAGCTACCATCGGGCCAACAATTGCCATCGAGAAAGCGTTTGCGCCTAAAGTTGTGAGTCCGCCGTGGGCGAGTAAGATCGCCTGAAATAATAATACTAATCCACCCATCACCGACATCGCCAAGGGGCCGAATAAAATCGTACCTAAGCCTGTGCCTGTGGGATGGGAGCTACTGCCATTGACAGAGGGAATCTTGAGAGCAGAGAGGACGAAGGTGAAGGCTCCAGCTAATGCTAGCAGCATTTTCAGTTCTGGGTGTGCTTTGGTAATTCGATCAATTGACCTTAATCCTAACAAAAAGAATGGGATCGCTAATACCCACCAAAAGATTGCCCACTGCACGGGCAAATAGCCTTCAGCGATGTGCATGGCATGAGCGGGAGTTGGTGAGCCAATTACTAAATAGCTGCTCAAACCAATCATTGCTAGCAATGTAGCAAATTTTTTAGACCAATATTTGTTTGTCACCTTGAACCTCGCAGATGAGCGTGATTTACTTCAATTAATGGGTGTTCTGACTCAGTTCATTCAAGATTTAAATTTAGAGCTTGAACACATCACAGTTGCGGGACAGCGTTGGATTTTGCACCAATCTTTCCCCATTAATTTCCGTGGCTACTTGCCAACGAATGGCTACATCCTATCACGCCATGTTCGTGAATAAGTCAATTAGATTCACACCGTAGACTACTAATCACGACTCCCTAATTGCTGTAATTTACGAATGATTCGATCGTGTTGGAGATCTGCTGGTTGTGGTAGTTCGGAGTGACTAGATGCTGGCTTCTGTGCTGTGCTGGGGAGGGTACGAGCATCGAATTGATACAGTCCCATTTGGGCGTATTCTAGGGCGGAATAACTTTGAGATTCACCAGGGGGGGCTTGAATGTCGGCACCTGCTTCAATTAATAAATTAACGATTTCACCGTAGCCGGAGTAAGCAGCACTAGCGATCGGTGAGAATCCCAGCTTATCAGTTAAATTAACATTCGCGCCAGCTTGAATTAAGAGGGCGACAATTTGAGTATGCCCAGCGGCGGCAGCATTGCCAATCGCGGCACCACGATCGAGATCGAGATTGACTTTGGTAGCTAATAACGAACGAACTCGATCGATATTACCAGCCGCCGCTGCTTGAATTAGTTGGATCGATTCCAATCCGACGGTTGAGGCACCTGCTTGCATCAGTAGATTTAGCATCGAGTAATTCTCCGCAGTAGCTACTGATGTGAGTACGGTGTGCCCGCGATCGTCGTAGAGATCGAGATTGGCACCACCAGCGATCAGTGTCTCGACACAATCGAGATAGCCAGAACCAGCTAGCGCAGCGTAGAAAACCGCTGTTTTACCTCCAGCTCCGCGTTGATTGACATCGGCACCACCAGCAATCAATAATTTGGCAATCTGTTGACGATTACTCGCAAAGAAACTCCCCGCTGCGAGCATCAATGCCGTCATTCCCGCACCTAAACCATTGTCATCGCTGAGGAGGTTGGGATCTGCACCAGCAGCTAATAAAGCATTGACGATCGATCGATGACCATAATATGCGGCAACCATCAGGGCTGTATGCCCTTTGGCACCCAGTTCATCGATTTCAATTCCGATCTCAATTGCCCGATTTACTTCGGCAATATTGCCCTCTGTCGCCATTTCGATCAATTTCTCGATCGGACGGTTTTGTTGGCGAATCCGGCGTTTGTGGGTGGCTTGGAGTAGATGTTCACCATCTCGATCGGCACAGAGTCGAATGGCTGTATTGACGATCGGATAGAGATAGTTATAAATTTCTCGTTCTTCACATTTGGCAGCGAGGATAATTGGTGTTTCACCACGGCTCCAGACATTGACATTCGCCCCAGCAGTCACCAATAGTTGGACTACTGCTCGATGCCCATTTTGAATGGCAGCAAGTAATGCTGTCCAACCATCTGGGGCGATGGGTGTATTGACATCGACTCGGCGAGCCAGCAGGAGTTGGATAATTTCGGCTTCACCATTTTCCGCCGCTAAACCTAGAGCGGTAGTAGATGTGCTGCCACAGTGAGGATTGGCTCCAGCTTTGAGCAGACACTCAACGATTTCTAGATGTCCTCGATCGATTGCCATCCCTAGTGGTGCGTAACCCAAATTCCAATCATATCGATCGAGACTAGCTCCAGCTTCGATCGATTGTTTCACCAAATCTAGATCGTCATCAATTACCGCCGCCATCAGTGAGGTATTGGTGGCATTTTCATCATAAGAGGGGGTTGGATCGACTGATATTGACTCACGCCGTCCAAAAATATCTGTAGGATCCTCATCGAGTGTATAGTCCGGCTCGTCTTCACCAGCCATCACCGGAAATAAACTAGAATCAAGATCGGAGAGCATGTATCCTGCCAATGGAGCGGATATATCCGCACTTTGTAGATCTGCATCGATTTCATCCATTACTTTGGATAGATCGAGATCGCTGAGATCCATCGCATAGGTTTCAGTTGCGGTATAGGTGTCGATTGAGGTAAAGCTATTTTCAGTAATCGATCGAGGAACTATACTAATAGAATTATCTGTATCATCAATGCCCCCTATGATTTGAGCAAGGTTGAGATCGTCGAGATCGATGGCGTAGGTTTCGCCTTCTGTCCAATCTTCGACTACACCAGAATTTTCAGCGGTGACAGCAGCGACTACTCCCAGTGATTGTGGTTCTGTCGCTGTTGTGCCCATGAGTTGGGCAAGATGGAGATCGTCAATATCGATCGCATAGGTTTCGCCCTCTCCCCATTCCTCACTCATAGCAGTCCCGTCTTCATCGATTTCTGGAATGTTCGTCATCCACTCCAGGCGATCAGGTTCTTGGGGCTGAATTAAATCTACTAAAAAGCCCTCATCTACTAAATTTTCGCCACTTTCATTAATCTCAGGAATCAGCAAGTTGAGATTATCCATCACGTAGGTTTCGTTTGCTTCCCATTCGCCCATCGGTACCGACAAGCGATCTGGCTCTTCTTGACTCTCAGCAGCGAGTCGATCTAGATCTCGACTGAGATCAAAGGCATAAGTCTCACTCGGCTGAAATTCAACCTTTTGGGCTGAATTATTGAGCGAAGTCATTGTAAGTTCGCTATCTACAAATATTTCTGAGTTGTTGTTAATCATCAAACTATCAGAGATTTCATTCGCTGCAAAAATCTCATCCAGATCGAAGGCGTAAGTAACTTCAGCCGAGGACACAACTGGCTCTTGTGATACCTGCATCTGAGCACCAGCAGCGATAAGTAGATCGACGATCTCCAGATTACCCCGCTGACAAGCCACCATCAACGGAGTTTGTCCACGATCGTTCGGGTGATTGATTGCTACCCCTGAATCGATGATCATTTTTACTCGATTGTAATTAACTGTCGAAATCGCATCAAATAAGTTCTGAGTTTGGGGATCTACACTCATGGTTGCTGTGTCCAAATTTTCTGGGTGACAAGTAATGTGCCCAATGCACTGCCTCTATCTCTCTATAATTCCCAAATTATTAGCCAAAATTGCTAGACAGCTCTTTTTTGGTGGATGGTGAACTAAATAATTATCTCCCAGTC
>CASBPY010000168.1 GCA_949127675.1 Synechococcales cyanobacterium PMM_0072 | reverse complement strand
GTTTGAGAGTGGGACTGGCTGGCCGAGTTTCTATGCCCCGATCGCCAATGCTGTCAAAACTTCTGTGGATAATTCATTTGGCTCCACTCGCACAGAAGTTCATTGTCGTCGCTGCGGGGGACATTTAGGACATGTATTTGATGATGGGCCGAAACCAACTGGACTTCGTTATTGCATGAATGGAGTCGCGATGAAATTTATTCCTAATTAGGATTTAATTCTATGAATAGATTTTTAGGCGTTGCTGAATACAAGTATGATAATCGATCGCAACGATAGCTAGAACCTATGCTAGGGGTAATTCATGAATTGCCCCTACCACAGGTTTCATATATTAATTCCGCAACGCCTGATTTTAGTTAGGCATTGCTGTCAGTTTTGAAAGGTTTGTGGATGAAAATATATCGATCGATATCGAGCGGAAATTATAGATCGTGCTTGGATTCAAGGACAATCATCTCCAGCACATTGACGTTGACATAGGATCAAGCCAAACCAATCCTGTGGATCTGTCCAGATCTGTAACGGCTTAAAAGCATGAGATGCTAAATTATCTATCAGTGTTGGTAAATAAAATTTTCGAGAAATTTCCGTGTGAATTGTTTCGCCAGGATTGAAGTTGACTTGATAGTTTAATCTTTTGAGCAGAATAGTTTGCTTCTCTAAACTGCGGAGGTGCATTTCAATCTGGTGTTGTTGTTGGTTGTAAAAAGCATAATGCTCGAATAGATCGATGTCAAAATTACCATCAAAGCGATGATTGAGATGTTGCAGGATATTGAGGTTAAACGCAGCCGTTACCCCTTGAGCATCGTTATAGGCAGCTTCAATCGTCTCGTTGGCGTAGCCTCCGTCTTGCGGAATCGGTTTTTGCAAGTCTACGCCTAACAAGAAAAATTCTCCAGGCTGAAGTGCTTGTTGAATTTGTGCTAGGAATTTGCTGCACTCTTTGTCATTGAGGTTGCCTAATGTACTCCCCAAGAAAATCAGCATTCGGTTTTCCAGTTCCGGCGGTGGTAATTCTGCTAATGCTTGCTCGTAAGTCCCTGCCAAACCACATAATTTCAGACTGGGATATCGCTCTAACAAAGCTAAAGCTGTTGTCTTCAAAATGCCAGCACTAACATCAATCGGGTAATAATGTAATTGATGGTTGAGTTGACTATAAGCTGACAATAACAGATGAGTTTTACGAGAACTCCCGCTGCCCAATTCCACTAATTCACAAGCACCTGTAAGTTTGGCAATTTCTAATGCGTATTTCTCCAGAATTGCCTGCTCGGTGCGGGTGGGATAATATTCTGGTACGTCGGTAATTTGCTCGAATAGTTCGGAACCTCGATCGTCATATAAGTACCGACAAGGTAGGGTTTTGGGCTGCTGATTCAATCCTTGAATAATATCCTGTCCATGATCGAGTGATGCTGTAATAGTATTAAAATTAATCCAGCGAAGGCGGGGATTGTCGTTAGCTATAACCTCTCCTTGGATAATCGATTCATTTCCGATCTGATTGACTTTCATCTTGTTATGGGCGAAGGGATAAAGTTAAGTTATCGAAGTGTGGAATTTGGCTCGATAATAACTACGATCCCAGATCGATCTGAAATACTCCTGAAGCGAAAATAAGAATTTGTTGAGAAATGCCGCTTGTTACGTGACTACTCTAGAAACTCAATTCTATTACCAAACGGATCGGCTGAGAAGAACCGCTTCACGTTTGGATTGCGTTCGTCCCAGCTTACGGTGAACCCCGCTGCAACCAACATACGAGCGCAATTGGCTAAGTCACCCACGGCAAAAGCTGGGTGGGCTTTTAGGGCTGGTCTAAAATCTGCCTCCACGCCAAGGTGAATACTTACCGCACCTTGGAACCAACAGCCACCTCTAAGGGCAAGTTGAGGGGGTTTTTCGATTTCGTCTAGCCCCAGAACATCTAGATAGAACTTTCGTGCAGCTTCTTCGCCCCCAGGAGGCATCGCAAGCTGGATATGGTCAATACTTAGGATCATCAGCACCTCGACTAAAACATCTAACCATTGATTAGATCGGCTCTGCCTAGCAAATAGGGGTATTAGCCCGATAATTATCAGTATAATACCCCAGATTTTGAAGCAATTAAATATCTCGATCGTCCTACTTAGATCTCGATCGATTTACTAACTTCTTTGCTAGTTTTCGGTACAAGATCCGAGTTCCCATACTCGCCCAATTGTTGAATCAATTTCGCCACCAATCCCGTCCACCCCGTTTGATGGCTAGCTCCAATTCCCGCGCCATTATCGCCGTGAAAATACTCATAGAACAACACCAAATCGCGCCAGTGCGGGTCATTTTGAAACTTCTCAGTCCCCCCATAAACTGGGCGATTTCCGGCGGGATTTCTCAAGAAAATTTGCGTAAGTCGTTGTGATAATTCGGTTGCAACCTCCGCTAATGTGAGCATTTGACCAGAGCCAGTCGGACATTCAACTTTAAGATCTTCACCAAAATAATGATGAAACTTTTGGAGCGATTCAATTAGGAGGAAATTGACTGGAAACCACACGGGGCCGCGCCAATTTGAATTGCCACCAAATAATCCACTCGTTGATTCTGCTGGTTCGTAATCGACGCGAAATTCGGTTCCATTAGCATGGAAAAGATAGGGATGCTCGGCATGGTAACGAGAAATTGCGCGAATGCCATAATCACCAAAGAATTCCGATTCATCTAGCATTTTTTGTAAAATACGTTGCAGTTTATCCTTAGAAACGATCGCCAGCAATCGCCGTGCACCTACTCCCTTGGCTTCCATACAAGCAACATTTCGGCGTAAATCGGGACGATTTTTAATGAACCATTCCAACCGTTTCTTAAAGTTGGGTAATTGCTTGAGTGTGTCTGGTTCTAATATGCCTACGGCAAATAGGGGAATTAATCCCACCATCGATCGCACTTTCATTACAATTTGGCGATCGTCAGGAAAATGCAACACGTCATAATAAAAACCATCTGCCTCATTCCAGAGCGAGGCTTCCATCTCGCCAATATGATTCATCGCATCGGCAATATAGAGGTAATGTTCAAAGAATTTGGTGGCGATATCTTCATAAACCGGATTAGTTTTTGCTAGCTCTAAGGCGATTTCTAGCATATTCAAGCAATACATTCCCATCCAACTAGTCCCGTCGGATTGATCGATGTGTCCGCCAGTAGGCAGTGCCGCACTGCGATCGAACACCCCAATATTATCTAACCCCAAGAAACCGCCTTGGAAGACGTTATTGCCCTCTGTATCCTTGCGATTTACCCACCAGGTAAAATTGAGCATTAATTTCTGGAAAACGCGCTCTAGAAACTGACGATCGGATTTCCCATAGAGCTTCTGTTCGATCTTATAAACGCGCCAAGTTGCCCAAGCATGAACTGGGGGATTTACATCGCCAAATGCCCATTCATACGCCGGAATTTGCCCGTTAGGGTGCATATACCACTCGCGGGTTAAAACATCCAATTGATATTTAGCAAATTCAGGATCGATCGTGGCAAAAGTGATGCAGTGAAACGCCAAATCCCAAGCCGCGAACCAAGGATATTCCCACTTATCGCACATTGATAGAATATCATCAGTATAGAGGTGAAACCACGCTTTATTTCTGCCCTTTTTTCGTTCTGAGGGCAGCGTGGGATCTGTCCCATCGCCTTTGAGCCAATCTTCGACAATATAGTGATAATATTGCTTGCACCACAACATTCCAGCAAATGCCTGACGTTGAACATTTCGCATGTCTTCACTCAGAGAAAAAGGCGTAACTCGCTGATAAAATTCGTCTGCTTCTTGTTTACGGATAGCAAATGTTGCATTGAACTTATCGCCCAATGGTTCCTTCAAATTTGGGACATCGCTGAGTCGCAACTGGATCGTTTGAGTGGCTCCTGGCTCGATCGACAGGATATAATTAATAGCAGCTTTCGTGCCGATGAGATCGGGATTTACGGCATCTTTAACACCATTAACCACATAATTATTAATGCCATCTTTTACATAGAGAGAAGCATTTGGCGTACCGAATACTAATTCATGATTGGTTTCATTTTCAGTGAATAATATTTCACCCTCGCCTTGAGCATACAGCCAGCGTTTACCCAAGGTGGGATGAATTGCTTCAATAATATTCAGATCTTTGTCTGTATAAATTGCTTGTAAAGTTGGTGTGCTTTCTACTTCTCCATTCCAAGCCCAAGTATTGCGAAACCACAGCGTTGGTAGTAAATGCAGGGTTTTAGCTTCCGCAGCCCGATTAATTACCGTAATTTGCATCAGTACATCGTCTGCACTATCTTTGGCATATTCAACGAAGACATCAAAATATCGATCATCATCAAATATCCCCGTATCTAATAGTTCAAACTCTGGTTCTAGCCGACTGCGACTGCGATTTTCTTGGACTAATCGATCGTAAGGAAATGCTTGTTGGGGATATTTATACAACGCCTTCATGTACGAATGAGTCGGTGTATTGTCAAGATAAAAGTAATATTCTTTGACATCTTCCCCATGATTCCCTTCATTTCCCGTCAACCCAAATAATCGCTCCTTGAGAATTGGATCTTCGCCATTCCATAAAGCAATCCCCAAACACAATCGCTGATGATTGTCCGAAATTCCCAACAAGCCATCTTCACCCCACCGATACGCCCGCGATCGCGCCCGATCGTGGGTAAAATAGTCCCAGGCTGAACCGTAGGGGCTATAGTCTTCCCGCACTGTACCCCACTGGCGATCGCTCAGATAAGGCCCCCAGCGTCGCCAATGAGCTTGGTGGGTTTGAACTTCCTGTAGCCGAATTTCTTCTTGAGTTGGCTCGATCGTCATTGTTGTGCTCCTTATCTCTTTAAATAAATGGCTGGTGTAGCAATCTCATCTTGTTACACCAGAGATGAAATGATTAATTTGGAAAATATAACAACTGAAGTTCAAACCACCAGATCGCATTAATTGTTGCGAGCCAAGTCATCCAACTGCGATTTAACTGTATCCAAATAGGTTTTGTCATCGATCGAACTAGCTGGCAGTCGATTCATCGAGATCGCGGCTTTAACTAATGTTTGTGGGTTTACTGTCCCATTCCGATAAGCTTCTTGGAGACCTTGAGAAGAGGGAATTCCCTCACTGGAAAAGAAGCCTTGAAATGCCAAAAAGACTAAGTTAAAAGGGGTGACACCCATCCCATATTTTGCTGACATCGCGGGAAATTTTGCATCCATCATCGGAACATAAGCTCTTCCGCGCCCAGCATTGGGATCGGCTTGGGCAATCCCAGCAATACTCAAATGTAAGATGGTTAAACCTGCGAATAAACTATTTGCTAAAACTTTAGATCTTTTCATATTTGGTTTTCCTAATTCGATGATATTAGTGTAGAAAACTCTCCTGAGAGCACAGCGATCTTTTGCTAGAGTTGTAGTGAGATTTTGCTGAGAAAATCCTGAGAGATTATCGATTCAGTCGAAGCCGTTGTAGAAATGGCGTTCATCGAGAGGCTTTAAGTTTCGTCGATTGCCAACCGCGCTATTAGATAGCAACTTTGGCGATTACTCAGTTGTCACCCAAGCCCGCAAGACTTCGGCAACAGTCCAAGCCTGAGCGATACAACCACGCGCGGTCATCGGCGCATCGCCGTCAAATATCTCGCTACAAGTGCCTAAACCGTGTGCCAACAAGTGATGAGCCATCGGTTCTAGAAATTGTTTAGCCTGAGTTCGATCGCCATATACCTGCAAATGCGCTAACGTAAACGAACCCAACAACCAGCCCCAAGTCGTGCCCTGATGATAGGCTCCATCGCGTTGTAATTGGTTGCCACCATAATGCCCCTGATATTCAGGATGACTGGGAGCTAGAGAACGCAAACCGGATGAAGTCAATAACGATCGTCCGCAAGTATCCACAACCCCACGTTGCTGTTTAGGTGTCAGGAGCGGTGCATAACCCTTGGAGCCGATGCCTGGTAATGACACGGCAAAGATTTGATTCGGACGCAGGGACGCATCATCACCATCGGGACTATCGAGGACATCATAGCAATAGCCTGTGTCGGCGTTCCAGAAGCGGGAAAATTTGATTAAAGTTCGATCGGCGATCGCGTCATATTCTTTGGAGGGTTTGCCAAGCTGACGCGCAAACTTCGCTATCGATCGCAAGGCACAGTACCAGAGAGCATTAATTTCGATCGGTTTACCAATGCGTGGTGTGACTACCCAATCATCAACTTTGGCATCCATCCACGTCAATTGCACGCCCGCTTCGCCAGCATATAGTAACCCATCGCTGGCATCGAGATGAATATTGTAACGAGTGCCACGACAGTGCCAATCGATCATCTCTGCTAGCACGGGGAAGAGTTCTTCTAACAAGTCATCGTCAGCGGTGGCATCGTAGTAACTCCGAATCGCCTCAAAATACCAGAGCGTTGCATCGACAGTATTATATTCTGGCACGTCACCCGCATCGGGAAAACGATTTGGCAACATTCCCCGATCGACATATTTGGCAAAAGTCAGTAGAATCGATCGAGCAATTTCAGTTCTTCCTGTCGCGATCGTCAATCCTGGTAGGCTAATCATCGTATCGCGACCCCAGTCGCCAAACCAGTGATAGCCCGCAATAATGGTTTTACCATTGGGCGCGTCGGGAAGTGGACGATCCACAATAAACTGGTCGGCAGCTAGTACTAATCGTTCGATCCAAGCTGGACGATCTTGTTGACGGGCAACAGTTTCGGTTTGACTTAATTTCCAGGTATTAAGAAGCTTCTGCTCTCTTGCGCGTTCTAATTTTAGTGCTGTTGTGCCATCTAGATTGGGCTGTGGGTCAGTGCTAGCGACAAAAACGATCGATTCACCAGGATCGAGTGTAACTTCAAAGGTGGCGGCGTGGAGGTGGTCTTCGCGATCGCTCAATCCTCGATACCGTTCGACGACTAGATCGAATCCGTAGTGCCAATTATGGGCAGGTGTAGCAGTAGCAGTATCGCTCGATAAATATAACGGTGTAGCATTGTCATAAGCAACGATCTTAATGCCGCCTTCGATTGACTCGACATTCATTTGCCAGTTGTTACCCTGAGTACTGCCGTGATAGTCGCGGTAATTGACTGTAGCTCTGAGCGTCAGGGTTATCGGTTGAGTAGCGCGGCTTAATGTGTATCGAACATAAGTTGTATTGGCTCCGTGCTGCATCCAGATCCGCTTTTCTAATAGCGCGTCCGCACAAGCGAATTTCCAGGTGGGGATAGTACCTTCTAATGCAAAGCTTTCAATGTGGCGATATCCATGCGGCTCGACGCTACCATCTGCCCAGCGATTGGTGTGAAGGGCGTAGGTGAGGTTGTCATATCCGACCGTCTCATCTAGTTTGGCAAGTAATAAAGTTCGACCTAAAGGCGGCTGTAATGCAGCGACGAGTAAGCCATGATAGCGACGGGTAAGCAGTCCAGCAACAGTACCGGAAGCATAACCACCAATTCCATTAGTAACTAACCATTCTCGCGACTCGGCACTACTCAAATTGCCACATATTTCTCGCCCAAATTCGATATTCATTTTAGTTGTTTAACTTGATTGCTACTATGAGGCTCTTAACTGAGGTAGTTTGGAACGATTGCTGAGAAATTGATAAGAAAAGACCGTGGATAAATTAAGGATCTTAATTCAGCAAATTCCCGACCCAAAAGCAACATCTCACAAAATTGAGGGAGATTTTCATGTGGTGACTATTTCAAGCGATCGTTTGGTAGAGATTACCTCCGGTAGGCTACGCCAACGAACCCTACCTCGTGAGGCGATCGAACCCCACCTCGTGGTTTTACGATCGCCATACTCAGGATGTAATCTATTAATATTTAGGCTGTGTTAGTTCATCCGATCGATTAAAACATCGCCAACTCTTAAAGCATTGGCAATAATCGTCAAAGTCGGGTTCACCGCTGCACTAGAGCGGAAGAAACTACCATCGACAACGTAGAGATTATCGATGTCGTGAGTCCGACAATTCAAATCTAATACCGAAGTTTTGGGATCGTCGCCGAAGCAACATGTACCGCATTGATGGGCGACACCTTGGAGGGGGAGCTTTTTCTTGAAGTAGAAAGAGCAAGGAATAATTCGCTCGCCACACTCGATCGATTTTAGTACGTCAGACCAACGATGTAACAATCGATCGTAGGCGGCGGTATTATTGGGCGTGTAGCTCAGTTGAATCGATCTATCCTTGGTAAGGGTGACTCGATTGTTGGGATCGGGTAGATCTTCGGCTGTCAGCCACCAATCGACGGAATGGTTTGCCATCGACATAAACACCTCTTTATTCTGGAAAGAAAGACCAGCAATATTGGGTGATTCTGCGGCAATCATTTCGCCATTTACCTTGCCTAAAAGCTGGACGTGACCCATCGGGTAGTTGAAATCTGGCTCACCCCAATAGAAATCATTAATTGCCATCGTCTTCTGAAACACCGTCGGATTTTCTTTCAAACTTATGCCGATGATCGCTCCATTTTGATGCTTCATCAGATTTCGCCCTACCAGATCCGAACTGTTTGCCAGTCCATGCGGATGTTTTTCGTTGGCAGAACGCAGCAGCAAGGCGGCGGAATTAATCGCCCCACAAGCAACCACAACAATATCTCCTGAAAATCGACGCATCTCGCCATCAATTTCGGCATCCACCGCCGTCACCTCGCGACCGGAGGCACTAGTCAGCAATCGTTCCACCTTGGCTTCGGTAATTAGAGTAACATTATCGAACTGCTCCGCCGGACGGATACAAGTTATATCAGCATCCGCTTTGGCATCCACCAGGCAGGGAAATCCATCGCAGGTATTGCAGCGAATACACTCACTTAACCGCCGATTGACCTCGTTGAGCTTAATTGCCAACGGCAGGTAGAACGGGTGCAACCCTTTACCTTGCAACGCATTATTAATCTCCTGAATGCGCGGTTCGTGCTGAATCGGAGCGTAGGGATAGGCACCACTAGCAGGTGGTTCAGTGGGATCGATCCCATATTGACCATGAACTTGGTAGAGTTTTTCGGCTTGAGTGTAATAGGGTTCAAAATCTTGGTATTTGAGTTGCCAGGATGGTGATATTCCGCCTTTGTGGACGACTCGATCGAAATCTCGATCGCGCCAACGGAATAAAGCACCACCATAGACTTTGGTATTGCCGCCGACATGGTAACCCACGCCAGGGTGGAGTTCGTGTCCTTCCCGGTCGTACCAAACTTCTTTGGTATGGTAGCGATCTTTTTGGACGACTTGCACGGTGTCCCAGTTGGCTTTCTCTCTGGGTAAGAAGGAACCGCGCTCTAGAATCAGGATTTTCTTACCCGTGGGTGCGAGGTGGTATGCCAGGGTGCCGCCGCCTGCGCCTGTGCCGATGATGATTATGTCGTAATGATTGGTAGTTGTCATAGGGTTATCTGTGGGTGTAAGAGGTTTTGGCAAGAACGGAGAGGGCGTTACGCGATCGCTAACACACCCTACAATTGAAATTCGTCATCAGTAGCGGTGAGTTCGTATTCAGCCGAACGTGCTCTACGGAGACTCATTTTCTGGGTATAAGCGTCGTAGGCGATGCAGATCCAGATGAGGGTGATGAAAAGAATGTTTTTGTTAAAGCTTTCAGCGGCATTGGGGAAGAGGCTACCAGCAGGAATAATGCCAAACGCTAGCACGATACTGAAGGTCATCATCATCAGTAGTAAACCCGTCCATTTAACCCATAAATTCAGGGCAAATAACGCTCCAATTACAATTTCAGCTAATGGTAATAACCAGGCGTAGGGAATGGCAATAATTTCTGGTAATGGTCCAACTCCTTCCCAGCCGCTAGGGAATGGTCCCCATAACTGAGGTTTTTGGGTGAGAACGGTCTGATAGAAACCATTTTTAACGCTGAAGTTGAGGTAATTGGAAATACCAGATAGAAAGAAAAAGATGCCGAGTGTAACGCGATTGACGGTAACGGCGGTGTTGAGGTTGAATAGAGATTTCATGGCGACTTCGTTTTTAAGAATAAATAGTATTTAAATCTGTTCTTAGTATCGATCGAGCATCCTGACTCTGAATTATTTTGAGCTAAACATTCGCTGAGAAATTTGTGCGAATCTGCGATCTATTCCTTATCAGTTTCTCAGGAAAAACTTAGGTTACTTGTTAGGGTGATTTGTCCAAATTATTTTTCCACCAACCGCATTGGATGACCATCAGGATCTCGAACTACAATTCCCTGTTTAAATCCGAATATTCGATCGGGAATAGTCACGATACCAGGAGAAATAAATGTAACTTTATTCTCCAGTGGAGAGACTCCGCCAACGAGTTGTAACCGTTTGACAATTGCGTTGATATCTTTGACTACCAATGTTGTTTGCCAGTGGCTTAGATCGTTCGGTTTCGCATCCACAGGTAGAGATCGCCCGTCTTTTGGTTCTAGATATTCTAGAAACTCAATGCCGATGCCAGAGGCCGATCGCAAGCCACTGATGTGTAGTTTTGCGCCTTGCACATTGTTGAGATGTGCCTGTTCAGTACCGTAATTAGTACTTTCTCCTGCCAATTTCAGACCTAGTAAATCGCGATAAAATTTCAAACTGGTAGCTGTATTCGACACGACGATCGCCGTATGATCGATACCCATAAATGTTCGATCGCGGAGCATCTTTGCTCGTGGAGTATTAGCTTCAGAAGCAGAAGTATCAATTAATTTTTGCCATTTTGGATCGCCCTTACCAGTGGGAAAATAGATAATCTCTAAATTGTGTCCGTCTGGATCTTTAAAATAGAAGGCTCGAATACCTGCGGCGGCTTTATTGGTATTAGGAATGCGTTGCGGCGCGGTGGATGCGTGTTGCACCTTATACTTGCGTAAATGCTGGTATGCTTTATCCATATCGCTAACGGCGATCGCGATATGTTGAAACCAGCGATCATTGCTGCGAGAATCAATGGGAATCGGTCGTCCCTTGGGGGTGAGATATTCGGTGAGTTCGATTGACTCATTGCCGAGTTTCAGTTTGACTACCCGCAAACGTACCCCAAACAATCCTTGTAGTTGTTCATATTCTGTGCCCAAAACTTCCACGTCTGAGACTTTTTGGAAGGATAAAACATTGGTGTAAAAATCTACCGATCGATCCATATCAGAGACAGTCATCCCAACTGAGTCAACGGCTGTTACCTGAGCAATCGGAGTTTGTGCCATTACCAATGGCGAATACTCAGGTAATTTTATTGGCAACCAATCTGATGGTGAAGTTACGCCTAATCCGAGTCCAAAAATGAACAGAGGTAACAACTTTTTTATACTTGCAAACGTCGATGTTTTTTGCATACTAAACAAAACAAAATTTAGTGTTTGAATTGGGATTGCTTGCTCATTATTAGTGGTAAAAATCAGTCTAGTTTCAGATTTATATTCGCTTCGCTCCAGTACTGCCAGCGGTTTTAACCGCTGGAATTGTTAAATTATTGCTCTTGGTAATTCCACAACAACCCACCATCGACAACCATCGTAGAACCAGTGATATAACGAGCATCATCTGAAGCTAAGAAAGCAACTACCGCAGCCACATCTTGTGGTTGCCCCAATCGACCGAGGGGAATATTTTTGAGTAAAGGTCCTAACTTAGCTGGATCGTTTAATAACTGATGATTGATTGGTGTTTCGATCGCCCCTGGAGCCACATTATTAATAGTGATACCTAAACCACCAAGTTCTACGGCGAGATTTCGCATCATCATTTTCAATGCACCTTTACTAGCACAGTAAGCAGTAAAGTGGGGAAATGGTAATTCTTCATGCACCGAACTAATATTAATGATGCTGGCACGAGTTTTGCCCTGCTCGATTTGATGTTTGATAAAGGACTGAGTAGCAAAGAAAACCCCCTTAAAATTGATGTTCATAACTGCATCAAAATCCTGCTCAGTCACATCCCAAAAGTCAGCATGTTTTTCGATTCCAGCATTATTTACCAGAATATCGATCGTGCCAAAATGTTCGATACTTTCAGCAATTAATCGTTGTACATCATCAACCATTCCTAAATCTGCGCCGATCGCATAACCCTGATTGTAATCGCAGAATCCTTCAGCCATCATACATTCACCATCGATCGCTTTAATTGCTTTCAATGTTTGTTCTGCACCTTCAGGATTAGAACGATAATTAACAACAACCTTAGCTCCTTCCTGTGCTAATCGAATCGCAATACCTTGACCAATACCACCACTGCTACCAGTGACTAATGCAACTTTTCCGTTCAGTTTCATAATATTTATTGTGAGTTTGTTGAAAATCCCCTCCTCGGAGCGAAAAGTGCGGTCTTGGGGTTTCCCCAAGTAGAGCACCTTTTCAACCTACATTCAGCAGGTTAATTAGGATAAAAAATAATATTGTTGAGAAGAAGAGCCAAGGAACTGCAAAATCAGAGTTTGCCTGCTGGTGAGCTGAATCCGAGATTTAATTCCATCAACAAAGACAAGATGAACAGACTGAAAACACTGAAGAATCCAGCGTAAAGTAGGACGAGCAGTAGGTTTACCCTTTTGATTAGGAAGAGTAGAATCAGCTTGCTCTAATGCTCTGCGGAGTTGACGTTGACCAAGACTATAGACCATCAGAGCTAAAGTCATAATCATCGCCAGAGCCATAATGCGTTTCGTACTCTTGAGGAAAACTCGTGAAACAAAGAAGAGAGGATCTTTGATAAACCGAAATCCTCGTTCAGTAGATTGTTGACCTTTATACTCTTTTAAAATGAGATCCTCAGTCCACTGTACTGCTTGGGTATGGGTCACGGATGGGGAACCCATCCGACCCAACTCCGCTGGATCTAGTTCTGGAGGAACGAAAGCGAGCAAATTTCGTTCTTCATCCAACAAGTTAGTGGCTAAGATAAAACGCCCTGTTTGATTAAGATAATTTTCAACAACTATTTCATTTTCACATAAGGTCGATTGAATCTGATAAGTATAGTGGCTAACTTCGTCATCAGGTCGAGGTCTTCCTTTACGTTGATAATGTGGTTTTGCAATGATATTCAACTCAGAGAGCAAGTGATAAGGAAGAGTTTTCTCAAAATCTGCTGCGGCAGTTGAGGCATCAGCTTCACAGGCAAATTCATGATTTGACAATCGTTTAAGACTAGAGAGCTTGGCAACCAAAGACTTAGAAATGCGCTTTGATAAAGATTTAAGATCTGCTGATTTGCGCTCCGAGCTTTCCACAACAACCCATAGTTGTTTAATTTCGGCATATTCATGGCAAACAGAGCAGAATTGATAACCCTTAAAAAGAGTACTCTTACTAAACTGTTCCGGTAATAAAGTTTGTGCTAAATCTTTAGCTGCCTTAATAGTGAAGGGTACTCGGCTAATCCATTTAATATTATATTGAAACTCACTCAGATTTGATTCAGTATAAAAAGCTGCATCCATCACGTAAACTGACGGTGCTGCACCAGTCCATTGGGATTTAAACTCTTTGATCATCTTGGCAAAAGCCTTTTGATCTAGTTCATTACCAGATCCCACTTGCATAAATAATGGAATACCTTCAGATTCCGTTGTTAATAAACTTAATGTGTACTGTTTTAGATCTGGTCGATGGTCGCGCGAATAACCGTGTGTAATATTTATGGGAACTGGCTCTAAATCTTCTTCATCTTTCTTGTGGCTATCTTCTGGCGATAACTCCTGCTCTAATGGCAGATCTACTGACAAATCCTGTTCTATTTCTGCTTCTTCTAATTGTAAATATTTTCCATGCACTGCTATGCTTGTTCCATCAATATGAGCTATCTTCGGATCGATCTTAAATCGTTCAGCCATCAAGCTGGCTATTTTCACAAACAATATGGTGATCCCATATTCATAGATCTGATCTAGTACTCTGCCGATTCGACTATCATTTAGGTATTCTGCTTTTATTCCGGCCCCAATTAAATGTTCTGTTGCTTTTCCTTCAAAAAACTCACTAAATAAATATAGTGGAGCGGTGAGAAACCCCATGCAGTTAATAATCATTGCTTTGACTATTTTACCGGCACTAACTTTCTCCCTCTCGTCAGTTCCAATCTCTCGATCTATTACCTCTACTATTCCAATCTCATCCACAATTCCCGCAATGATTCCCAGATGGTCTAGATCTTGTACATCTATTTGAACTTCTGTCTTCATTTTTGATATTTTAAATCCACTTTATCTAAAATAACTTTTTTACGATCTAACCTGCTGGATGTAGGATCGAAGCATACCGCCACAAAGCTGGCTTCAAGGGAGATCCGATCGCCCATGCTTTTATCGGCATTGACGGCTGTTATGATGCTGTGGGCAAGCTGGCTAGGCAACAGTTTCAAGCTACTTCCAACCTCGCTGAATTGAAGTCGAGTCGTGCGGTACAGCGGACTTGTGCTGCTATTTGGGTAGCAGCGCAGAAATGCTCACTTGGTAAGAAGTTTAGGCTATTTCTATCCTGTCTGTTACCGCTAGGGGAACTGATGGATCGAGATGTGTTGGAGCGGGATCTCCAGCACGCGATCAAAAGCTTTGATACCCCAACTGGCAAGCATCAAGTATCGATGTCGCTGTTTAGCTGTCATCCTGAAGGAGGGGGGTTATCGCTGTGGTACTTAGACAAGCGGGGGGATCTCCAGGATCGATCGCTAGGTGTGATTATGATGGGGCATCGAAACGTCAGTTGTTTTCGGATCGAGGCTGGAGTCTACCAGAAGTTTCGCTCTTCCAATTTGGGGTTTGCCACGGTTGTCAGTAGCATTCAGGATAACACCGCTGGATATACGGAGCTAGATATTACTAAGGTTGTAGCCCCATATTTAAGGAGCAAGGATCGCGATCGAACCATGCTCCACCAACTATTACTTCAACAAACTCCCCAGGCTCAAGCGGTGGAGTTGGAGAAACTACTGAAAGCGATCGAGGTAGCTAAATCGAACTATTGGAACGCTCTGAGCCAATGGCTCTCGGCTCAATTGCCCAAGATCGATGAGATCGTTGTTGGTGGTGGAGTTGCCGAGCTGTTTCGGGCGGAGTTAATCGATCGGTTTCGCGATAAATTACCTAATATGCCAGGGAGAGAGCATTCGGCAATGTTCTTCCACGGTGGTTTGAAATATCCCGATCGCGTAACGATTCCTGATGAGTTACAGCACCGCTTCGCTGATGTTTACTGTCTGTGGGAAAAAGATACTTACCCCACTGCGCTGCGCTTCATGAATTCTAGAAAATAATCCACGATTCAAGTTTAAATCACGCTATCAAGTCCACGTTCCTGAACTAGGTGTAGTAACTTGAGGGCGGTGCCTGTGGGACGCTTTTGACCGATTTCCCACTTCTGGACTGTTGACAGACTGGTGTTCAAAACCGCTGCAAATACGGCCTGACTGACATTCGATGTTTCTCGGATTTGTTTGATCTTCTCAGGTTCCAGAGGTTCGATGGGTGCTAGGCACAATCGATCGAATTCCCGTAGCGTGACTCGATCCATCACCCCTGCTTTATGTAGTCCCTTCGCTGTCTCGTGAACTGCTTCAAGAATCGCCGATTTCTTTTTCCGCATCGCAATGTATCTCCATTAATTCGTCATTATTTTGGGCTGCTTCGAGAGCTGCTGAAGTAAGTGACAACAGTTCTGTTGCTAATTTCTTTAAGGCTTCTTCCTCGTTTTTATCGATGTTGCTACGTTCATTTTTGGGGAAGCCATAGACGAAAATCCACCGCTCTCCTTTATTTGTAGCAATTAGTGTCCGAAAACCGCTGCTTTTCCCTTTGCCAGATCGTGCAATTCGCTTTTTTACCAGTCCACCACCGAGATCGGCATCATAAAGTCCGAGTATCATTTCTCGGACGGCAGCACAGAGGCTAAGATCGTCTAATCCTTGCTTGTGCGCCCAACGGTTGAACCATCGAGTTTTATAGATTATCATGCTGCTCTCCTTCTCATCTTTTATAGCACTAAGTGATATGAAAGGCAAGACTAAATATAATTGCTGTCCACCCATAATTGCTTTTTATGGCTTAACCTCTCTAGATGAGAGGCTAAGACAACGCTCGAATCGCCGTAATTCTTAGAAATAGTCCAACATCAACGATCGTTCGAGAATTATTTCATCGACTACTTGATATAGATAATCAGGGTGAATCAGATAAAGAGCCAACCAATAAGGATCGATCGAATCAATCCCTGAAATGCGGTCGCAATAATATCGATCGCCTCGTTTCTTGAGATGGCACGTCATTTGTTGATGAGTAACCTCGATCGCATTCTCACCATCTCGAATCTCTCGTTCATCTGGGTAGATATCCAACCAGTTCAAACCTAATTTGATATGGCTGCATACCAACTCTGGATCTAAACCTTGAAGATCTGGAAGAATCTCAGGCTGGAAGTACTTTTCTGGATGATCGATAACTGTATCATGACATTCAGGGGTGGCAGGATAATGGCCTTTTACTACCTCTGTTAAACTATTTCCACAGGCAAATCGATCGTTATCTAGATGTCGTGCCAAGGGACACTCAGAACATTTTGTAGGGAGTGTTATCATTGAATTTATATACTTTTTGATTCAATCTTCGTGCTAAATAATATTCTTACTTCGCACGAAGGTCATTTAGCGAACTAGTATTCCGAGGGTAAGCACATGAAAATGCGCGGGTTAATCTCGACGTAGATTTTGATTTCTGGGAGTGGAAAATCAGTAAATTCAATCTCTTGAGTAACTAGAATATTTCCATCACCATCATCAGCAGTGAGAGTGGCTGCATTCGTATCTAAATCCACCGATAATTTCCACCATTGACGGTCGTATTTTGCTTTAAACTCACTTGTTTGATAACTAGCGATCGCATCAGTCAACCAATAGCAACCTTGTTCTTGTAAGAATTTAATCCCATCGGTGTAGTCAATCCGAATCGGTGTATGACGAAAGTACGATCCTTCCGAACCAGTAAATTGAGTTAAAGCTGTTGATAATTCAGTAGCAGTCATGATAATTTTCCTAAGATTATGATTGTTAGTTGTATAACTGGAGTTACACTTCAACCCGTTGAGGCTTTGCCGCTCTATATTCAAGAGTTAAATAAGTAGTGGTAGTTTTAACTGTTTGCACTGACTATCGTGGTAATAATCTCTGAGCATCCAGCGATTGGCACTATGTAAACACCGAATAATTTCACACCAAAGGTATTTATTGCTGTCTGAGATACCATATCGATCAACATATAGATTCAGTAGTTTCCCAGCAGTAAGCAATGATGTTTGAGCATCAAAAGTTCAGCCCTTGAGCTGGGCATTAACACTATATTTAGTAGCAGCGTTACTCCGGTTCCAGAAGATAGAATTCCAGATTTTCCATCGGGCTTCCATTAAGTTATGAGCGATCGTTAATTCAGATTTAGCCTGAATTAGCAATCGATTCTCTCTATTACCTGGAAACCTCCCTAACTTCTCTACAGCCGATTTAATAGCCGCTGTTGATGCGTACATAGTTAGTAAAAAAGCCTGTAAATCTGAAAATCTACAGGCTGATAATAATGGATTGGTAACGATTAGAATGGGATGCTATCGATATCAATATCTACCTCACCCTCGTAAGAATCAATAGCGCGATCTAATACCTCTGCAACTACTGGTTTAGCTGCGGCGATGACTCGATCTGATACTGGCACTGATAGCAATTGCAACATCCGATTAGCAACGCTGTCATCGCAACCAAGGAAGAAGTATTGCCAATTATTCATGGTTGGAATGCTATGGCTACCAACTTTGCAAGCGAAAGATTTCTGACTATCGCCAGCAAGTTCGCGAATGACTTCAAACTCAAATACGCATAGAGCATTAAATTCAAAGTTTTTGGCTCGTGCTGGAATACCATTTGCCTTGGCATGGCACAGAGTAACTTCACTGATTAACAGTTGATAGTGGACGGCGAAAGTAGCCTGATTAGAACCTTTAGCGGCATAACGAAATGGCAATTCATGGAGTGGATTGTTATTTTTATCTAACAATAAGATCTCGAATAACTGGACGTTGTTGACATTGGGCTGGCTTTTGAAATCGCGATAGTTGCCAAGCAGTTCTAATGTTTGATTCTGGTTGAATTTCACGCGATCGTAAGCCATCACTTTTGATTTAGGTAGCACCAACATTCGAGGCTGGCGGAGTAGAATACCTTCTTCCGTATCACCACTAAAAAATGTGTAACTATCGATCGTTGGTATCTCACCAATCCAGTTAGATTTCGCCATCTCTGATAAGCTGACAAAGTACCCACATTGCCCTGGGGTTTCGCCTCGGAGCGACTGAATTAGCGGTAATTGAGCTTGTGGATCGATGTATTCAGGATGAGAGAAACGGTCTTGAATAATGGGGATGGTTTGAGTATTCACGGTTTGTCTCCTTAAATAAGTAAAAAGCTAGTATCATCTCTTTTTGGCTTGCCAAATTAACATAGAAAACTCCCCAGTAAACTAATTACTGAGGAGATGAAGAACGTGTCAATTCAGAGATAGACAGGTTTATTGATGGGGATGAATAATGTGAAGATCTGTCTTAATTATGCAAAGAACTCATAATAAGTTTCTAGTAATGCTTCACCAATTGAGAATTGACGATCTTCAAATTCTCCTAGACGTAGACAGATAAAATGTTTATGAGCGGCAACAATTTTAGTTAACATGGTGTATTCTTGAAGTAAAGTTTAAGAACGATCTGATGTACGATACTGCGATCGCATCAGATCGTTCCTTTAAGGCTTTGCCTTCTTAAATTTCCGATATCTACATGGAGAGTAAGCTATATCAAATCATATTTATCGCCTATCAACCAATGCGTAAATGAGTACCGCGTGGTTCTAATTTAGCTAAGATTTTTCCATTAACTATAAGTTCTTCACCACCAGCATCCGTCAACTGCTCGCGAATTTCTTCAGTAGAAACTGAGTAAGAGATTTGAGTAGTTACTAATTCTGCGGGGAAGTCTTGAGGACGAATGGTATTATTAATCCACAGCGGTTGCTTGCCGCCATTCTTTATCAGTCGGAGCTTGGCTTCACGCCCAGCAATAGTATTCCCTTCTCGACGCTCCAGAGTCTTCTTGAGATAGTCCTTAAACCTGTCGAGAGCATTCTCTTTAGATTTAATTAGCTTATCAAAGTAGTCGCGGCGTTCGCGTAGGTAGGCAATTTCCCCATTCTTAGCAGCGAAGACAGCGGCAATTGCATCGACTTTATCAGCAATTTCCAACTCTAATTGGTCTAGTTGCGCCTGAAGCTCGGTGTTATCCTCTGGACTCTCAAAAGCATCAATTATTAGCTCGACTAGAGCATCGCGAACTTGTTCTAACTCAGTAAGACTTGACATAATTTTAGCCCAGATCTAGATCTGGGCAATAGGGTTTAGTAGCCGAAATTGTCGTAATAATCACGTTTATTCTGCATCAGTTCTTCATCAGCATCTAACTGAGCTTGTTCGTCCCACTCGGCTGATAAATTAGTGAAATCTGGTACTTGAATCTCTGGCAGTAATTCTAAATCTGTTAGACTAAGCATAATCTATGACTTCCTCAAGTTATTAATTAAAGAGCGATCTCGATCGAACTTAATTCTCTAGTCTTGTTTGCAGTAGATGTACCAAGAAATCTAAACCATAAGACTTAGATTCACTGAAATAATCTAAATCGAACACTTCAGGACTCGAACGCCGCTTCATACCACGAATTTTAATCTCCCACCAGAAACCATTAACCCGCTTGGCTGCGCGATAGATAATTTCTCCGTCGATCTTCCAGATATTTCGTAGTTGGGACATAAATTCATTTCGTTCTTCTGGCGAGTTATAGCCGAGATAAACGATAAATGGTGGTTTATTTCGTTCGCCATTATTCCAGCCGTGGGGATCGCCATTTATAGATTCACAAATTACCAGTCCCGGCAGCAATTCTTGGCAGGGGAATGATTCAGTAACTTGCAGTTGTAATTTGCGGTTAGCTAGGGTCATAATATTAGTTGTAAATATGTGGGTTAGATCTAGAGATAGACCTAGTTTTTCTCCTAATAAATAAACTCCTGATGGCAATCCATTTGCTATCAGGAGTAATACTAGGAAAAGGATCGAGATAGGCATTGCACCGATCGGACAGCTTGAGTACTGAATCGATCTTGATC
>CASBPY010000167.1 GCA_949127675.1 Synechococcales cyanobacterium PMM_0072 | reverse complement strand
GGTTTAGGGGCGAGGGGTTAGGGGCGAGGAGTTAGGGTTAAAGTTTATTTTTGCTGTGAGCATATTGTTCTTAAAGTATATTTTCAATCCTATTCTCTTACCCCTATTCCCTATCCCCTAATTCAGGATCATTTAGTTGCTCTGACTGGGTAGCAGATCTGGCTTGTTCCCAGGCGAGATCTGCTGATGCAATCTGTTTGAATAAGTTGGCAGAGTGACGGGGCGGCTGCTGTAATAATCGATCGATCTGATATTTTGATCTGATCGTGGCTAGCTCTGAGGGAGACAGTCTGGGTTCTGTCCATTCAAAGTCAGCGGCTGTATAGACTGGGAGCCTAGAGCCAAGCTGTTCGATCGGAATATCTGGGAGCCTTACTAATAAGTATTCCCGCACGCGCCGGATTTCTGCAAATCTATTTTCAATTTCATTGAGAATACCGACAAATTGGCTGAGATGATGGGTAGTAATTGCCACCCGCACTTCGATGTCATCGAGGGGAATCTTTAGTCGTTCGGCTTTAATTAATAGATCTGGCGGAATTTTATCCAGTGACGGCGGGTTAGAAGCAGCTAAAAGTTCGGCGACTGCACGATGAATTTGGTTTACAGTATTAGTAACAGTCTCTCTTAATGGTTGTTCTTCCACCGGAATTGCTGCTAAATCGATCAGATTTTGAGTAGCTGACTGAAGTAGTGAGATCGCCTCATTCAAGTGATTATTCATCAGAGTACATGAATTATATTCAGATCGATCGTACCAATTTTGTGGAGATTATTCTGCAAGAATTTCCGGCCTTTCGGACTCAGTGGGATCTACATCTGGAGTCTTGGAATTCACTAGTAGAACGCCCTGTGGCTTTAGATATTGCTGAGTTTGCGGACTTTGCGATCGAAACAATCTGTGCTGGTGTTGATGTCGAAATCAGCAAGATTGGCAGAGTTACCGAACAAATGTTAGAGTGCGGTGATTCCGTGATCAAATATGCCTTTCGGCGGATGTTTTTGGAGCAAATCGCCCATCGTCAGAGTCGCGGGGGGTTTCCAATCGAGCGATTTACGAGTAAATTACAACCATTGGGATACTACCACTGGCAAGCGATGGATCAAGGTTGGGGAATTCATCCGTCGGGAGTTGCAATCGACTAACTACGCCTCAAGTTAAGATGAGCAGGTGTTAAATTAAGTCGCTAGCTAGTTGTAGTAGCCATTATCCAGCCTGTTGCATCTTTACACCCACATTCTGCTATGAAACTACGCGAACTGCTGACTCGGAGCCAAATCACTTACTCCAGCGAGCATCCAAATTTAGATTTAGAGGTAACAGGCTTAAAAACTAATTCCCATACCTGTAAGGCGGGAGATTTATTTATTGGGATGCCTGGAACGAGAGTCGATGGCGGTGAATTCTGGCAAGGATCGATTGGTGCAGGTGCCCTCGGAGCCGTGATTTCGCCAGCAGCAGCCGCCGTACATCCAGCTACTGCTGACAATTGCGTAGTGATTGCGGCAGATATGATCGCAGCTTGTGCAGCCCTGGCAGGTACTTTTTACGATCGACCCGCCCATACGCTCAAGATGGTAGGTGTAACTGGTACCAATGGTAAAACTACTACCACTCACATTATTGAATACTTACTCGCCCAGGCAGACATCTCTACAGCATTGCTGGGCACACTCTACACTCGTTGGAAAGGCTACCAAAAAACGGCGACTCACACCACACCTTTCGCAGTCGATCTTCAGCAACAATTAGCCCTATCCTTGGCTGCGGGTAGTCAAGTAGCGTTGATGGAAGTCAGTTCTCACGCATTGGATCAGGGACGGGCAATGGGCTGTCCATTTGAGGTGAGTGTATTTACCAATCTCACTCAGGATCACTTGGATTATCACCAGAATATGGAGAATTATTTCCAAGCCAAGGCATTATTATTTAGCCCTGCTTATCTGACTGGACGGGCGATCATCAATCTCGATGATGAATATGGCAAAAGATTAATTAGCCAAATTTCCGCCGAGCGAGTTTGGAGCTACAGCACGACTGATTCAACCGCAGATTTGTGGACGAGCGATGTCGAATATCAGCAAACCGGAGTCACTGGCAAACTCCACACACCACAGGGCGAAATTGCATTTAGCTCGCCCCTCGTTGGCGATTATAACCTCGAAAACTTCCTAGCGGCGGTGGGGACGAGCCTTCATCTGGGCATGGCTCTAGAGGCGATCGTCGGGGCAATGGCGGAGTTTCCTGGTGTACCTGGACGGATGGAGCGAGTTCAAATTTCGCCAACCCAGGATATCACCACGATCGTTGATTATGCCCACACCCCCGATAGTTTGGAAAGTCTACTTACTGCGGCACGTCCATTCATTCATGGTAAGGTAATATGTGTATTTGGCTGTGGCGGCGATCGCGACCGCACTAAACGCCCGCAAATGGGTAAAATTGCGGCTGAACTTGCTGATTTGGTGATAGTTACATCTGACAATCCCCGCACGGAAGATCCCGCTCAAATCCTTAAGGATGTAGTTGCAGGTATCAACCGCACAAATGGTGTCGAAGTGATTGCCGATCGAGCCGAGGCTATTGCCCACGCCATTTCGATCGCTCAAGCTGGCGATGGTGTCCTGATTGCCGGAAAAGGACACGAAGATTACCAAATCCTCGGTACCGAAAAAATCCATTTTGACGATCGCGAACAAGCTCGTACTGCTCTAGGTAAAAAGTTTTAGGCTTTGGGGATTGGGAGTTAAAAAGTTTCGCTCAATCCCCAGTGTGTCTTTAAAAGGTGCTCCCCATCCCCACATCTGCTCTGATGGAAAAAACGTCTATTCCCGAACGAAATTTAGGTGAATTTAAAGATGAATCGATCGCGCATCTGATGCAGGAGTTGTGTACCCCATTAACTAACATTCAAACAGCTCTCAAGTTGCTTGAATCGCCAGGAATTAAACAGGTCCAACGCCAAAGATACCTGGGTTTAATTAGGGGCGAATGCGATCGCCAGAATTTATTAATTGCTGGTGTCACTAGACTTCTGGCGATCGATAGACTGCCAGATCCAGCGCAAATAGTCTCAATTAATTTATCACAAATTATTCCTGGCATAGTTAGCATCTATCAACCATTAGCAGCAGAAAAAGGGATTAGACTGGGCTACACTATCCCTGACGATTTACCAGAAATTATTTGTGTTGAGGCATGGTTGCGTCAAATTGTGATCGATCTGTTACACAACGGCATTAAATATACACCTGATGGTGGGCATGTTTTTGTGCAGGCTTCCGTGCGGGATAATTATGTTCAGTTAGAATTTAGAGATACCGGAATTGGGATTCCACCATCAGAACTTCCCAAAATTTTTAATCGGTTTTATCGCGTTCGGAGTTTACCAAACGATCGTGGTGCAGGCTTGGGCTTAACGATCGTTCAAAATATTCTGAATCGTTGCGGTGGCTCGATCTCAGTTGTCAGCCAAGTTGGGGCTGGATCGAAGTTTCGGGTACTGTTACCGATTAGGGGATAGGGGATAGGGGATAG
>CASBPY010000166.1 GCA_949127675.1 Synechococcales cyanobacterium PMM_0072 | reverse complement strand
CCAACCATCAAGCAGCAATCATCGCTGGATGGCGGCAAGGATTGCGTGTGGGGCAGCGGAGTTTAGCTGACTGGCAATCGGGACAATTAGCGGTGTCCGCAGTGCCAGGAGCAGGGAAATCCCATAGTATGGCAATAGCCGCAGCGATTACGATCGCCAGAGAGCGACTACATCAACGCCGTCAGTTGATTATTGTCACCCTGACTCGATCGGCAGCGGCGAATATTAAGGATAAAATTAAAAGCTGTCTTCAGGAATTGGGCTTGCCACCGATCGGCTACACTGTGAACACGATCCATAGTCTGGCGTTGAGTATTGCCACCAGACATCCCGAATTATCCAAGCTGGATTTAACAGATCGGACATTGGTAATGCCATCTACCAATCACAAATTGATTGAAGATACCGTCCAAAAGTGGCTGAGTCAGAACCCAGAGAGTTATCGCTGCTTATTGGAAGGGGAAAGCTTCGACGGTGAAGAAACAGAACGATTGCGCCGTCAGTCAGTGATTCGGACAGAGATATTGCCCAGCTTGGCGTTTAATGCCGTCCGTGAAGCCAAAAGTTCAGGGTTATCACCCGATGATCTCTGGCAAATGGCCAGATTATATCCCGATCGATACGATATTCTGGGGATTAGTGCGGGACTCTATGAGGCTTATCAGCAGCTATTAATCGATCGCCGTTGTCTGGACTACGATGAGATGATTGCCGGAGCCTTGCGAGTGATGGCAGACCCCACAGCTAGACGATTGTGGCAGCAACAAGTTCATGCCGTATTTGAGGATGAAGCCCAAGATTCCAGTCCCCTACAGGAAAAATTATTACGTCAATTGGCTGGTATTCCTGACGCACCAGAACTACAACCAAATCTGATCCGAGTTGGCGATCCCAATCAAGCGATTAATTCAACATTTACCCCTGCCGATCCTCGATATTTTCGTGATTTTTGTCAGGAATGTATTAAGCTTACCGATCTAAATTCATCGTCGCGACTAGAAAAAATGGAACAAGCTGGACGCAGTACCCAGACGATTATGAATACTGCTAACTTTGTTTTAGATTGGGGTAACAATTGGCTCAAACCACCATCGCAAGGGGAAAGGGGAAAGGGGAAAGGGGAAAGGGAAGATAAATTAGCTCAAGGAGAGAACCAAACAGAAACTGAGTCTGTGTTTTGGTTACAAACAATTCGTCCGGTATCGGTGGGGGATGCTCAACCAAATCCCAGTCCGCAAGATGGAGGGGTAGAACTGCATCAGCCCAAAGATGTCTACGAATCTGTATTATCGATCGAACGACGACTTACCAGCCTATTTGCCACAAATCCTACTGGAAATGCAGCAATTTTAGTGCGTGAAAATCGACAGGCAAAGTTTATCTTTGATCGACTTACCGATTGGCACAGAAGACATCCTGAACTGAAACTTTTTCAAGCAGGAGAAGGTGATCGAAACTCTAAAATCCCTGGCGAAATTCTGATCTTATTTCAGTTTATGATCAGACCTCATTCTAGTGAATATCTTAAAGCCGCACTGAAGGTTTTATTAGAGCGAAAATTGATTGAGGCACAGGATCTTGATGCACTGGCGATCTTTCCCGAACGGTTTCTGTATCCAAATATCCTCGAAGATCCCCAGACAGCTACCGTCGAAAGAGCACGAGCAATTTGTTGTGACTTACTTCAGACTCGATCGACATTACCCCATTATCAACTAATTAGTTATTTGGCCGACAGGTTAGGCTATCAAGCTTCAGAATTAGCGACTGCGGATAAATTGGCCGATCGAATTGCCATGCAGACTTATGGACGCGGTTCGATTTATGCCACGATTGAAGTCTTGCAGGAGATAGTATCGATCGAAGGTTTTGAGAATATCGATGATGGTTCTGAGTCTCGCTATACTGCCTCAGGACAGATAACGATTATTACCATGCACAAAGCGAAAGGATTAGACTGGGATTATGTATTTATTCCATTTTTAAGTGACAAAACGCCTGGACAATTATGGACTCCTAAAGGTGCTAAATTTTTGGGTGATTTCACACTAGCAGAAGTTGCCCGTGCGAAAATTCGCGCTCATTTACATCAGGAATCTCTACCCACACCTAAAGATGCTTGGGATCTAGCCAATTATCTCAAGCAAGGGGAGGATTTGCGGTTATTATATGTCGCAATTACCAGAGCTAAGAAATTATTGTGGTTAGGAGCAGAAAAGGAAGCTCCATTTTTATGGAATCGATTTAATTGGCAACAAGGAGACAGATTGCAAGAAAGTAAGCCATCACCATTATTTACAGCTCTGTGCAAACAATTTTCACAGTTGGTTAAATAATTTAGGTCATGATATCTGTGAAATTTACAAAAACCATCGGTAAAGTAAATAGGTAGGCACAGTTATTTACAAGATAGATTATGCCTGAAATTTAGCTAGTGGGCAGTGCCCACCCTACGCGATATCTCCTAACTATTCACTGTTCACAATCCACTATCCACCATCCACTATTCTGTGTTTTTGAATCGTCTCCAGCTACGTCATTTTCGGAATTATCGGGAGCAGGAAATCATTTTCTCTGCTCCTAAAACGATTCTATTAGGTGATAATGCCCAAGGTAAATCTAATCTATTAGAAGCAGTAGAATTATTGTCTACACTCAAGAGTCATCGAGTTTCACGCGATCGAGATTTGGTACTCGCAGGACAAAGTGAGAGCAAGATTACCGCTCAATTGACTCGTAAACATGGATCGATCGATCTAGGTTTAACGATTAGGGACAAAGGTAGGCGTATAGCTACAATAAATAATGAAAATCTTAAACGACAACTAGATTTTTTGGGAATATTAAATGCCGTAGAATTTTCAGCACTGGACCTAGATTTAGTAAGAGGTAATCCTGAAACTCGGCGACAGTGGATTGACTCATTGTTATTTCAAATCGAGCCAATCTATGCTCATATTTTGCATGAATATCAGCGTGTATTAAAACAGCGAAATAGTTTGCTCAAACAAGCAGAACAGCGCAAATTAGATCCAGCCGAATTAGCATCCTGGAATCATCAATTAATTACCACTGGTACAAAGGTAATCCGCCGGAGAGTGAGAATCATTGATAGACTGGCACCGATCGCCAGAATGTGGCATACTAAAATCAGCAAAAACACCGAACAATTAACAATTACTTACACACCGAATATTACGGCGATCGAGAATACAGCAGCATCAATCTATCAAGCATTTGCCGATCGATTATATCTCCGGCGAGTAGCAGAAGAAAGTCTGGGGAATACCTTGGTTGGACCCCATCGAGACGAGATCGAACTAACTATTAATGATACACCAGCTAAATCTTATGGTTCTCAGGGACAACAACGCACTCTGGTTCTGGCACTTAAATTAGCCGAGCTGGAACTAATCGAACAAATTGTTGGTGAGCCACCATTATTACTACTTGATGATGTATTGGCAGAACTCGATCTGACTCGTCAAAATCAATTGTTGAGTGTAATTGAAGATCGATTTCAAACACTGATTACAACTACTCACTTGGGAGCTTTCGATGCCAAGTGGCTAGACTCATCTCAGATTTTACATGTTCGATCGGGTAAAATTATTCAAGCTTAATCTTATATCTGATTATGCATTCTAGCTGGTGGGCAGTATCCACTCTACTGCTACCACTTAATTCACCATCCACTATTCACCATCCACTATTCACCATTTATGAGTGACGAATTGATAATCCCCCAGTTAATTGTTGGACTGGGTAATCCTGGTACTAAATATGCCCAAACTAGGCATAATGTCGGATTTGATGTATTAGATAGTCTCGCCAAACGCTGGCAGATTGGGTTTAGCGATCGCAAGCAGTTTCAAGGAATTGCTGGTGAAGGATTTGGGAGTAATAATGCTAAAATTAGGCTACTGAAACCACAGACTTTCATGAATCTTTCAGGGCAATCAGTGCGATCGATGCTGGATTGGTTTAAGCTATCGCCAGAGTCTGTTTTAGTAGTCTATGATGATCTAGATTTACCACTAGGAAAAATTAGATTACGGTTGTCAGGTTCTGCTGGTGGACATAATGGCATGAAATCAATTATCTCTCATCTAGGTACTCAAAACTTTCCCAGGGTGAGAATTGGGATTGGCAAAAGTACGGGAGAAAAAGATACTATTTCCCATGTACTCGGCAAGTTTTCTGGAATAGAAACACCGATCGTCAATGAAGTAATTTATCTCGTGAATGATTCGATCGAGATGAGCCTCAAGCAAGGAATGGAAAAAGCAATGAGCCTGTACAATAGTAAGTCGGTTCCAGTACCAGAAGTTGAGTAACTGATTACCTAGATATAAGATCTAATCTATCCAACGATCGATCCCTGATGACTTATTACTACGAGGATTAGATAGATTGGGCTTGGTGAAAGTTGCGGTACCTTGTGAAAATCGATCGGCACTAACATGCTGACTTGTTTTGGTCGTCCGAGCAACTGATTTTGTCTTAATAACTGAAGGAGCTACTTTACCAACTTTGGCTGGTATAGATGATTTGAGTCTGATATTAGCTAGGATTGCATCGGTTGGTTGTCGAGATCTGGTGGTTGATACCACCGCTTTGGTAGTGATCTGACTGGCGACGATCTGTTTAGCACGAAGCTGTGGTTTCGCGAGTGCCGGATAGCTTAACACCATCGCCAACGTAGATACTGAAATGGCAATCCCTAGACGATGGCTGAGGTTGGACATTTGAAGAAAGCTCAATAGGACTCATCAGTTAACCTACCCATTCCGATCGAAAGAACTATCAATTAAGAATTATTAATTTAAGCGACAAGTAGGGCTGGCTCACCAAAAAAAATCTCCCGTCAGCCACCAAGAATGCTAGGATCGCATACAGCAAGAGAAGAAGTGAAGAAAAAAAGGACAACCTAATGGCAGAGATAAATAAGTCAATATCCTTCGACGGTAGGGATATCAGACTTAAGGTTGGAGTATACGCACCCCAAGCTGGTGGTAGCGTGCTGATTGAATCTGGCGACACCAGTGTCTTAGTTACCGCAACTCGATCGAAAGGACGGGAAGGAATTGATTTCCTACCCTTGCTTGTAGACTATGAAGAACGAATTTATGCCGCCGGACGCATTCCTGGTGGATTCCTCCGTCGGGAAGGTCGAGCACCAGAAAAAGTCACCTTGACTAGCCGATTGATTGACAGACCGATGCGGCCATTATTTCCAGACTGGTTGCGCGATGATATCCAAATCGTGGCAACTACCATGTCTCTGGATGAACAAGTGCCCCCAGATGTATTGGCTGTAACTGGAGCTTCGATCGCAACGTTACTTGCGGGACTCCCTTTCAACGGCCCGATGGCGGCAGTACGAGTCGGTTTGGTTGGTGATGATTTTATTATCAATCCCACCTATCGCGAAGTCCAGATTGGTGACTTGGATCTAGTTGTTGCGGGTACTCCTGACGGGATCATCATGGTCGAAGCAGGTGCCAATCAGTTGCCAGAGCAAGATATCATCGAAGCGATCGATTTTGGTTATGAAGCTGTGCTAGAGCTAATTACCGCTCAACGGGAATTGCTGGCAGAACTAGGAATTGGTATCGTTCAGGCTGAGAAACCTGTTACAGATCCAACCTTGGAAAACTTTCTGCGCGATCGTACTACAGAGAGTATTAAAATTATCCTCGGTAAATACGAACCCAAAGGTGTTCGCGATACCGAATTGGATGCCATCAAAGCTAAAGCAGTTGAAGAAATCGCCGCTTTACCAGAAACCGATCCGATCAAAGTCGCAGCAGCTAGCGATAGCAAAGTTGTCAGCACCCTGTTCAAAGGCATCACCAAAAAAATGATGCGCCAACAGGTGATCGAAACCGGACGACGGGTCGATGGACGGGCACTAGATGAAGTACGCCCCATCTCTTGTTTCGTCGGCGTGCTACCCAAGCGGGTTCACGGTACGGGTTTATTCAATCGTGGTCTCACTCAAGTCCTGTCTGCTTGTACCCTCGGTACTCCAGGCGATGCTCAGGATCTCGGCGACGATCTCAATCCAGAAAATACCAAACGGTATATTCACCACTATAATTTCCCCCCTTACTCCGTGGGTGAAACTCGACCCATGCGTGGCCCAGGTCGGCGCGAAATTGGTCACGGTGCCTTGGCAGAACGTGCTCTGATTCCCGTATTGCCAACCAAAGATGAGTTCCCTTATGTACTCAGAATCGTCTCAGAAGTACTATCTTCCAACGGTTCCACCTCGATGGGTTCTGTCTGTGGCTCGACCCTGGCACTAATGGATGCTGGTGTCCCAATTACTAAGCCTGTTAGTGGTGCGGCAATGGGATTGATTAAAGAAGGCGATGAAGTTCGTGTCCTAACTGATATCCAAGGCATCGAGGATTTCCTCGGTGACATGGACTTCAAAGTTGCGGGTACGGACACCGGAATTACCGCCCTGCAAATGGACATGAAAATCAGCGGTTTACCGATGGTGACAATTGCTGAAGCCATCAACAAAGCTCGTCCCGCCCGCTTACATATTCTAGAGAAAATGTTGGCTGCGATCGACAAACCCCGCGAAGAAATGTCCCCATTCGCACCACGCTTACTCACATTCAAAATCGAGCCAGAATTAATCGGCTTGGTAATTGGACCTGGCGGTAAGACAATCAAAGGCATCACTGAGGAAACTGGAGCTAAAATCGATATCGATGATGATGGTACTGTCACAGTCTCCGCCGTCGATAATGAGAAAGCCAAACGCGCAATCCAAATCGTCCAAGGCTTAACCCGCCGTCTGAACGAAGGCGATGTCTATTTAGGTCGTGTGACTCGGCTTATTCCGATCGGTGCCTTCGTGGAGCTGCTACCAGGCAAAGAAGGGATGATCCATATCTCCCAACTTGCTGATCATCGTGTCGGTAAAGTCGAAGATGAAGTCGGCGTTGGCGATGAAGTGATCGTCAAGGTTCGTGAAATCGACAACAAAGGTCGGGTCAATCTGACTCGGTTGAATATTCATCCCGATGAAGCTGCCGCAGCCAGAAAAGGATAGAATTTTCCCCTAATCGAGTTTTGATCGTGTTGCTGTATTTTTTGCAGTAACACGATCGGAATCAATCGCCGATTTGTATGAAAATATAGAGTTTGAAGATACTTGGCTTAGACTATTCTGGCTTGACTGTCACGATCCCATAAGCATTAGATGATAGGTATTTACAAGCGGCTAATTGAACGGTTTTGGCATCTAGAGCTTGGATTTGTTGGGGATAGTTTAGAGCTGGAGTCAGATCACCGACTACAGATTGATAATAACCGTAAAGATCCGCTCGATCGCTAGGTGTTTCCATGCCGAAGATATAGCGATTGGCAACTTGGCGACGGATGCGGGAGATTTCAGCTTCTGTTGCCAGGGTGTTTTGGAGCTGGAAGATATGCTCGGCAATAATTTTCTCGACTTCGGCGAGGTTTTCACTGGGTAACTGAGCACTGAGATAAAATAATCCCTGCACGCGGTTACTCATATTGCTAACACTAATATTATTTACTAGTTGGCGTTCTTCACGAAGTTCTTTGACTAGGCGAGATGTGCGTCCCGAAGCGAGGATGGCGGCGAGAATATCCAGGGGATAAGTTTCTGATAGATTGACCAATCCAGGTACTCGCCACACCATAATTAATCTGGCTTGCTGTAGACTCGGGTCGATATGCTCGTGACGAACTATCCGCGTGAATGCTTGTTCGGGCGCGGGGTTAGACTTCTTGCCGACAAATTCTACCGCTGGAATATTGCCACTTTGAGCTGCAAAACCATCGGCGACGATATCAATTAATTCCTCGACGGGTAGATTGCCCACGGCTACCGCAGTCATCGCCGTTGGCTGATAATTAGTCGCATGGAAATAACGCATCTGTTGGGGCGTAACACCCTCAATTACCGCTTCTGGTCCTAAAACTGGTCTCCGATATGGTAATTTGGCAAATGCTACTTCGATCGCCTGTTGATAGATTCGCCGAGAAGAATTGTCATGAGATCTACGGATCTCTTCTAGCACCACCAATTTCTCGCGCTCAAAATCATCATCAGGAATGCGTGGATTGGTGACAACATCAATTTGCAATGGAGCCAGAGCTGCAAAATCCTTGGGCGCGGTAGTAATGTAATAGTGGGTATAATCGTGACTCGTTGCCGCATTCGTCACCGCACCACGTTCTTCAATTCGCCGCTCAAATTCTCCCGCAGCCAGTCTAGAAGTGCCCTTGAATACCATATGTTCGAGAAAGTGGGCCATCCCATTAATAGCATCAGTTTCGAGGAAAGAACCAACATTCAGATAGATATTCAGATTTACCGCCTCCACAGGCATCTGTTCAGCAATGATCGTCAATCCATTTGGTAATGTTTTAACGGTGGGGCGATTGAGCTGACTAGTCACTGTGATGATGCTCCGGTGTGGGGGATAGGATATCTTCAAATGTATTATATTTGGCAGCAAAAAGGGGAACTTTCCAGTATTTCCATGATGTTTAGCAACCGTGCAGAGTATATCTGGGGTAGATGGCGGCTCCTAACGGAGCCAGACATCACAGTGACTGATGTTTAACTTTATTTCAATACGGGTGGTAAACCAACCTCTTTAGGTGTAACTAATTTACCCTCAAAACTCATCGCATATTCGCCAATACTTCTAGCTTCAGCTACCTGACGACGGAGTTCGGCTCGATCGAAATCATTATCCACACCGCCTAATAAATAGACAATTAACTTAGCGGCTAAATCTCGTCCAGACACCAAAATTCGTTGCTTATTGGGGTCGTATAAAATCCCATACCAGAGAGACTGGGGGGTATTAATCTGACTAAAGCCACCATCGGCATCATAGCGATCTAGTTTACGAAAAACCTCGGTTTCAGCCATTTGTTTTTTAAAAACCGCCATTCCGACACCTTGTGCGAAGGCAACTTGTCCAACGGGGCGAAATAAAATATGTCCCTCCCCACCCCCAGGCTCAAAGCTAAATCGGCGTAATTGGGGCGTATTTTCCCCCTTCAACCGTCCGAAGCTAGTAAATTGGGAGATCCGATCGAACAATGCACTAAAAGCTGCTATACCCGATTCTAGCTCTGCTGACTCTGGACGCAGGGGTACTAAACCTTTCTGAGCTTTTGGTTTCCAGTTCGGAAATTGATACTGGAGATATTTCGCCGCCATGTCTTGCAAAGCTTGTAAAGTAGTTAGTACCGTTGTCTTCGTCGCTACCGTCGCACTATCCCAATTAACGCGCGGTTTGCGTCCGTGAGTATCTTTTAATAACGGATGATTGACGGCAATATTTCGCGCCACGATCGCAAAGCCATCATTTTCATCTAATTGAGCCAATTGTCCTTTACTCAATGCCACTGCCATCAAATTTACATGGACAAAGATCGATCGAATCCGTCTGCGCGCTGCCAATTGTGTCTCACCGAATACCACCGCCGAGATAAATTCAATCCCGATCGTTTCCTGCGGTAAACTCTCTAAATATTCATCCGATGTACTTAATTCCGATCGATTAATTTTACGCCCCACCGGATCTCGATCCTTATTATATCGAGCCAATTCACCCGTACTTAATAACTCCATCAATCCCTGTACACCCATCAATCGATGTTGTCCATCCAGTGCATAAATTCGTACCGATTCCCCCACATCTAATAAACCAAAATGTTCATTTCCATCAAGAGCGGTAAATATCGCTGCTGACTCAGTTGCTTTCCCACCTCTACCCCATTCCGGTGCATGAATATTATCAATCCAAGCTCGATCGATTGTCACTAATACGGGCGGGAATTTGTGCGTAGTTCGCCCTGCTAAATACTGAACTAAAGCAGCCTGTCTAGTCCAATCTAATGGACGCTGTTGAATCACTTCGATCGTATCACTATCAATCTCAATATTCCGCTCTTGGGGCTGATATTGCTCCGATAATAAACTCATCTCTGAGGCATATTTTACTCGATCGGCCAACCATTGCAGCGTCACTGTCCCAATATACGACTCACTTCCACCCATCTGGGTACGTTGAACGAGAATCTGGTTCGGCTGGATGCTGGGAATGTTGCTGGCTGGCATTTGTCAACGGCTGAGTGAAGTTACAGCCCCTAGATTAGCAGCTTTCAGCCCTCATTGACAAGGTTTTTAAAAACTTAATATGTGATTTTTGCGATCAAATAACTATTTAGAGTTATAATTAATCAACACAAAGAGTAAACATAACTACTCGATCTGTCGAGCGCGATCCATGACTGAAGCTACTCTCACCGCAGATATTAGTATCATCAAATCTCAAGTAGAAGCAGAGATTATTAAATATCAATCAGAGATTTATCTTTGTCAAGCCAAAATTCATGCACTAGATGTCTTTGGCAATAGCGACACTGTTCAAAATTGGTTAGTAGAAAAGAACCCAGCATTAGATGGCTTTACTCCATCTGAGTTACTAGATAGCCCAGCCGGATTAAATCGGGTAATCGATCTGGTAAATGCAATCAAACACGGTATATACATGTGAGTAAAATTATCTGGCGAATTTGTGAAGCACTAAGAACTTCCATCTTAGCCATACCATCAGCAATTGTCCCTCAAGAGTTTAATTATCTCATCAATCCTCTACACCCACAATCTGATCGATTAATTATCGATCGTCCACAGCCTTTTAATTTTGATGCCCGAATGTGGAAATAACTGGGAAAAGATACAAAACACAGAGTATTGAAGATGTTATATCATGAGTGAATCAATAGAAAAGCCTCAGCCGCAAGATTTGGCTTATTACTGTAGCTGCTTTGCAAATCTCAATGTTAACAACAATAAAAGTCGTGGT
>CASBPY010000165.1 GCA_949127675.1 Synechococcales cyanobacterium PMM_0072 | reverse complement strand
TCCTTCCTCTCGTCGATCGCCAATTTCCCAAGGAATGTTTTCTTCATTTTCGCGACCTTTAAATCCAATATCCGAACTTAAAGGCTTGAGATCGTTTCGAGATTGACTGCGAAATTTATCGATACCTTTGTTGATCGCATTGAATTCGATCCAGTTTTTCAGGCTACTTTTAATTGAACTACTCTTGGGGATAAATTCCTCAATGTGTAGACTCAAATAAATCAGCGCATCGAACTCAACATCGCGGCTATAGACAGGATCAACTTCCTGAGCATAGTTTTTCCACTTCTTGTTAAATTTGAAGAACTTCTTAAATAGTTGCTCTGCATAGATAATCAACAACTGGATCGCACGTTTATGGGCAAAGCTACCCCGTTCTGTCGCCCACACTGCCAGAATCAACCGACATAATTTTTCATCCTCTGGGCTACCGTTATTCGCCTGTTCTAGCTCTTCTTCTCTTGTCATGGGAATTTGTCGCGTCAGAATATCTTTAGTATTCCCTGCTACGGAATGTACCATACTCAACCTCCATAAACTGCAAGTTAAGACTGCCCGATAATGGCTGTCTTACTTCAATCGCTGGTAAAGTCGATTTTTTGGCAGATTTTCTGAAAGTTTTTGATAAAATAATTGCCGATGTCAGCAAAATCTTTGTCTGACAAGAGTTTGAGCTAAAAAAATAAATTGTTGCGAACTGTAGAGCTAGCCGTTACTTCCCAGATCTCGCAGGCGAATGTCCGGTTCTATCGCCCTGGAGATTTTTCAAGCGTGGCAAGCTAATTTTGCCATTCCGCCGAGATCGATCGACTTGTTGTTTCAGTCGATCGCGCAGGGGTTTGAGCGGTTTGCTATTGTAGACAACTGGAAGCAGTCGCCAATAACCTGGAATCAACTGTGCCGCAGCAGGGCGACAGGGCAAGATTAAAGCAACTAAAACAGTGAATGCGATCGTAACTTTGGTCGATCGATTTAACATATCTCTCTTCTATCCTCATCATCAAACTAGATATTTCATCTCGCACTGCTAACTGGTGGAGATATCTATCTATCGGTATCAATGAAGATTATTTGGCAGAATTTATTGAGGATATTGCTGCTTATGCTAATCCCTGACAGGTGAATGCAGCCCAGTAGTAAGGATGAGCAAAGGGTCGATCGGCTTGACAGTATCGATCGAGTTGATCGATAAAATTGATCGCAAGAGTACGCGCTTGTGTAAGTCGCTCGGATTCTCGATCGAGTGTTTCTCTACTAAACTCACCTCGATTAAATTGCTGCTTTAGTTTATTACGATCGGCTCCATTTACTCTGATATAAGCATTCAAACTTTCTTCTAAGTAATCACGATGGTTATCTTCAAACTCTTTCCCAGTTAGCTGCCGCAGACGGATCTGTGCTTGATTCAGGGAATCAGCACGACCATTGCCAGCTTGACGACCTTCATAATAAAAAATTGCTAGTAGAGGAGTGGCAAGATCGCTAACCGACCAGAGAGTACCGATAACAGTTCTAGCTCCAGCACAGAGAAAACCTGTGGCAAGTGTGAGCAGGTCGTCAGTAATAGTAATGTTACCAAGAGCAGTTTCACAACAAGAGAGGAAAACTTCATCAAGCCTGGGGAATCGACTCATCATCAATTGAGCTAATGAGATATTCCCATCAGCTAGGATTAGAGCGGATTCGAGGGGATTATCAAAACGACTTATGGCATGATGAGCAAGATGAAGATCGCTAACTAAAGCATTATCCAGCAGTGCCTGGAAGTTAGCGAGGGTACTTTGTTTTCTTCCTTCAAGACGATATTCACCAGGAATATTGAGCATTGTCGAAATTTCTTGACATTCAAAAATTGCACCAGGAAGTGTTCCGTTCGTGTTCTCAACAATCCCATATTGAACTCGATCGACAATTGGTCGATCTTGGCAATATTTAAGAATCTGACAACTTGGTGCGTAATGAATAGTAAATCTGTCGCTTAACAACTCATCTCCAGTTTCTACAGATACCGGAAGGGCAGCAAAAGGAATTTGGTGGAGTAGCAGATGAGGGATAATAATTAATTCACTGATATCAGTAAGTTTTGTAACCAGATTATCAATTTGAATGCGTTGAGCGATCTCTATCAAAACAGTCGGAAATGTCGAGATCCAATCATCTCTATTTCCAGCATAAGGAATTAACCATCTTTCTTGCAGCCACATTTGAAAGGTTTGCCAACCTTGACCCACACAGGTGTGAATTTGAGGTTCACCATCCTGCCTCACAATGAATATGTGAGTGTCATTATCGGTGGTGTAAAAACTCAGGATAGCAGTGTGCGGATTTCTGATTAAGCTCTGAATTATTGGAAAATCTATATCAAGAACTTGTCGTTGTCCAGCGAGAATCGGATCTAATGCTCTGATTTTCCCCCAAATGGTTTGTTTTTCAGCTTCTAATTGTCTGATTTCAGCGGTGTCTGCGGCGAGGGCGGCATGATTGCGGTTTGCAGTTGGTTGACGTTGTGATTCAGGTTTATCGGTGTATTGATTATTTCGGAGCCGATCGATTTTTCGTTCGAGGGTTTCATATTCGGTGAGGTAAGTTTTGACTTCAGCCGGAATTTCACCACCTTTATAGAAATCGGCTGTAGCTATCAAATCTACAAGCTGACGGCTACGGGCGCGTTCACCATACTCAATCGCTCGATCTATTCGTCCGATATTGATGCAGGATTGAATAACATTTTCATAGACTGATAAAGCTTCACGAATTATTCGTTGACGGTTCTCATCATCTGTCGCCCAAGTTCGGCTGGTTTCTACTGCTTGAATTGCAAGATTGTAACTATCGATCGCCAGTTGCCATTCACCTTGCCCGAAGGCTAAGTTCCCTAAATTTCTAGCTGTTGTTAAACAATCGATCGGGTATCCTTCCGGTGTGCGAATTTCTAGTGCGGATTGAAAGCAATGAATCGCCTCATCTACTCGATCGATATCGGCGTAAATATTCCCCAAGTTACTTTGAGTCGTCGCCCACTGTTCGGGGTAAGCCCCACGGGTATAAACTTCTAGTGCCAACCGATAATACTCGATCGACTCTTCTAAATTTGCCGCTCGTTCGCCTCGAATTCTATATCGATAAGAATTAGCCAGATTCATCTGAGTTCTTGCCCAATCTTCGGGATAAGCTTCACGGGTTCTTACTTCTAGTGCCAACCGATAACATTTGATCGACTCTTCTAAATTCGCCGCCCGTTCGCCCCGAATTCGATCGCTATAAGCAGTAGCCAGATTCATTTGCGTCATTGCCCACTGTTCTGGATAAGCTTCACGGATATATACTTCTAGTGCCAACCGATAACATTTGATCGACTCTTCTAAATTCGCCGCTCTTTCGCCTCGAATTCGGTCGCTATAAGCAATCGCCAGATTCACCTGAGTTGTTGCCCACTGTTCTGGATAAGTTGCGCGGGTTCTTACCTCTAGTGCCAACCGATAACAGAAAATCGATTCCTCTAAATTTGCCGCACGTTCGCCCCTGAGCCGATTGTTATAAGCAATAGCCAGATTCATTTGAGTTCTTGCCCAATCTTCGGGATAAGCCGCACGGGTATAGACTTCTAGTGCCAACCGATAACAGAAAATCGACTCTTCTAAATTTGCCGCCCGTTCACCCCGAATTCGATCGCTATATGCAACC
>CASBPY010000164.1 GCA_949127675.1 Synechococcales cyanobacterium PMM_0072 | reverse complement strand
GCAGTATTGAGATCGCTGTGCTTGGCATCCAAAATCACCGGAATATTGGCGGGAATGTAGCTTAATATTGCGGTGAGCAGATCGAGTCCCTCGGCACCCAACGCTAGGTAGAAGCCCAGTGTCGGTTTATAGGCGCACACTAGGTTTTTGGTGCGCTCGACCACGATTTCTAGCCAGCTTTTTAGCTCTAGGAGCGATGGGGCAGAAGACCGAGATTCTGAGTGTGGCAACATTTCTAGGTTGGGGTCTAATCCGAGGCAGAGCAAACTGGTATTGCGCCCAATGGCGGCATCGAGTTTTTCAGCAAAGGTCATTTTTTGAGACAGAGCAGGGACTACTGAAAACATTAGCCGAGATCGAACAGTTGTGAGTGCTCGCAGTCTAACTTTTAATAGTCCAGGCTTTAGTGATGCTGAAAACTCCTGAAGCAGTTACAGGGTAGAGATAGTGATGGAAAACAATAAAAGGGGGCGATAAGCTGTTTGTCATCTAAATTTTTTGACTGAATCCGTTACAGAGAGAATTCTAGAAGACAAAAAGAGTGTTTTAAATGTTTGATAGCTTATCCAAGAGTGGGAAAATTGTTTGAGCAAAAAACATCGCCACTGGAATTACGATCGTCATTTCCCAAATCCAATCCCTGTTGCCAAACATTTAGTAAAATCTGCTCTTAACTTAGCCTCATCGAGATCTCGCCCGATAAAGACTAGCTCATTTTTCCGCTGCTCATCAATCCGCCACTCCCGATCGGGTTTGCCATCAAACAGCATATGCACACCTTGAAACACAAACCGATGCTTCTGTCCGTGAATATTTAAAATCCCTTTCATCCGAAAGATATTTGGGCCTTGGTTTGGTAACAGATCGCTCAACCAATTATTAATTTTATTGATATCCATCGCCCCCGATAGCACTAATGCTACCGATTTTACTGACTCATCATGAACGTGAGCTTCTTCACCCAAGAAATCTGGATCGATCGTCAGCGCATGAGATAAATCAAAACCGCCAACTTCCAAAACTGCATCCATATTCACCTGGGCATTTTCAGTCCGATAAATCTTTGCCATCGCATTCATACTCCGAATTTTACGTTCGAGTTCGTCTAATTCGGCAACCGTCACTAGATCGGTTTTATTAAGTAAGATGGTATCCGCAAAAGCAATCTGCTCTTGAGCTTCATCTGCATCCCAATGTAGTTGAATATGTTTAGCATCTACCACTGTCACTACTGCATCTAAATGAGTGTGAAGTTGGACATCTTCATCGACAAAAAAGGTTTGAATTACGGGTGCAGGATCGGCGAGTCCAGTGGTTTCAATCACCAAATGGTCGAATTTATCACGCCGCCGCATTAGTTTATCAATGATTCGCACCAAGTCACCACGCACTGTACAACAAATACAGCCATTATTCATCTCAAAAATTTCTTCATCGGTACTGACTACCAATTGGTTGTCAATCCCGATCTCACCAAATTCATTGACAATAACCGCTACTTTCTTACCATGTTCATAGGTCAGAATATGATTGAGTAACGTGGTTTTTCCTGCTCCTAAATATCCAGTCAGGACAGTTACTGGAACGGTGGTGCGCTGTGGATTATCTAAAGTATTTACCATGAATATTTTAACCTTATAAGTGATTTGGCAATCTCAATTGTAACTTCAGGCAGATTGTTAAATTAAGTTGTAAATGGGTGTCACAGGTATGTCAGCGATCTGAATTTAACTGTGTCGTAGCTTACCGATCTAATTGACAGCAAGCTAGTTCACCATTTAAGATAGCTTTATTTGCAGCGATAATGATTCTCATTCTAGCATAAATTAGCTCTACAGATTTTGCGTCTCACACGCCACTGTGCCAGCAACCCGCCCACAATTTACCAATTCAAGAGATCGTGAAAATTAGCCCTCGTCACTCAGATTCAAACCAATCACTCCGCCACAATTGGTTGGTATCATCACTACTAACATTAGGTTTGCTAACTGGATGCGCCACCAGCAAGCAGCCGACAGATACCACTACTCCCACAGCTAGCGAAACGCCAGCCGCAACCACCGGCGCAATTACAGATAGCAGTCCGAAAGTAGTTGTAACTAATACTGTATTGTGCGACTTGACCAAACAAATTGCAGCTAGGACTGTAAATGTAGTGTGTCTGCTGGCTCCTGGTAGCGATCCTCATGTCTACAAACTGACACCAGAAGCCAGACAATCGATCGAGGATGCTAAACTAGTCTTGTATGGTGGCTATGACTTTGAGCCAGAGCTGATTAAAGCAATTAAAGCAACATCTAACCTAGCCCCGAAAATAGCCGTCCATGAAGTAGCGGTACCCCAACCCCAGAAGTTTGAAGAAGACGGTAAAAGTACGACAGATCCCCATGTCTGGCACAATGCCCAAAATGGGATTAAAATTGCTGAAACGATCGGATCTAGCCTAGAAAAACTCGTTCCAGCCCAAGCAGCTACTTACAAACAAAACACCCAAAAATTAACAGCAGAAATCGGTCAAATCGACACTTGGATTAAAGCCGAACTCACGACAATCCCAGCAGCTAAAAAGATCTTATTTACTACTCATGATGCGTTGGGTTATTACTCCAAAGCTTATGGAATTCCGGTTGATGCTTTGGAAGGATTGAGTACAGAAGATAAGCCCAATGCAGCTAGAGCAAAGGAAATGGTAGGCAAAATTAAAAAAGCTCAAGTACCGACTATTTTTACAGAGTTGACACTCAATCCCAAATTGATTACGACTATCGCCAATGAAGCTAAAGTAAAGGTATCACCGCAAGAAATCTATGCTGACGGCTTGGGTGAAGTGAATAGCCCCGGTGGAACTTATCAAAAGATGTTGATTTCTAATACTAAAGCAATCGTTGAAGGATTGGGTGGTAAATATACACCTTTTGCGGCGAAATGAGTTTGATTAAATCAAATCAACCAATTGAAAATCAGCGATTCTCTGATCGAGAATCGCCAAAATTTAATAATGATAATCAAAATCTATCAAGCGGGTTTCAATTAGTTGGATCGGATCGGAAATTGCTGGTTTGGCTTTATAATAACGATAAATCAAGTGGTATTTTAAGATGCGATTATTTAGCTTAATATTGTTACCTGCTGCTGGAGTGATTGGAACTAGTTATCTTACTCAAGCTAATCAGCCCCAGCCCCAGCCAAAACAAGAGACGATCAAAGCCTGGAAAATTCAACCAGTGGCAATACCAGTAATCGACAAAAAAGCTGCCCACCAAGTGTTAATTGCACGCCAAAAACAGCTTGCTGACAAGAATTTTAGTTGTGATTGTAATGGCTGTAGAATCGCAGCACAGCAAGTAGGTGTGACATTAAATTAGACAGAAAGTTCGCCAGATCGAAGTAGTTGGCGAACAGCAGTGACACAATTGGTACAACCACAGCCAAATTTAGCTGAAACAGGCGATCGAATGTAAAAAGTGGCACCCTAAATTAGTAAATCGATCAATATAATAGATTCACCCAGCGACATCAAATCTAAATCCCGATCCCCTATGTCTATTTCCCGTCGTCATTTTCTGACTCTCGCTGGTGCAGGTACAACTGGTACCTTTTTATTAGCTGGGTTGGAGCATCTGTATGGATCGAATCCAGCGAACTCAATCGTCAAATCGCCGAGAGTGAATGGTTATGGCGGATTAGTTAAAGATCCCAATGGTATATTAGATTTACCTGCTGGGTTTCGCTATCAGATTATCTCTCGATCGGGCAAAGAAATGAGTGATCGATCAATATTGCCCAGTAATTTTGACGGGATGGAAGCATTCGCTGGTAAAAATGGGACAACAATTTTAGTTCGCAATCATGAACTACACCCAATTGCCAAATCTAAAGTTATTGCTGCGCCAGAGCTAATGTACGATCCTAATTGTTCAGGCGGTACGACTACTTTAATTGTCGGCAGCGATGGTAAGTTAATCAAAGAATATGTATCTCTAGCCGGAACTAGCATCAATTGTGGAGGCGGAAAAACACCTTGGGGAACGTGGATTAGTTGTGAAGAAAATACGATGATGCCAGGTATTTTGAGTTCTAAAGGTGTCGTAACTAAACCCCACGGTTATAATTTTGAAGTTGCTGTAGATAGCCAAACGCCAGTTAAGCCAGTTCCACTAGTGGCTATGGGTAGATTTCGCCATGAAGCGATCTCCATCGATCCACGCACGGGGATTGTTTATCAAACAGAAGACGATCCGATCGGTTTATTCTACCGATTTATCCCTAAACAATCTGGTAAACTAGCCGCAGGTGGTATTCTTGAAGCTCTCAAAATCGTGGGCAAACCCCAAATTAACACCAAACAAAACTTTCCACTCCGGCAAAAATTCCCAGTAGAATGGGTACGCATCGAAGAACCCAGTCCGCTGGGAAATACCGTCCAAACTGAAGGATTTACTAAAGGTGCGGCTCAATTCATGCGTGGTGAAGGCATTTGTTATGCCAATGGTTCGTTTTATTTCACTTGTACTCAAGGTGGAAATATTTTACCAAATGTGCGAGTAGGCGTAGGTCAAGAAGCGCGAGGTACGGGACAAATTTGGAAATATACGCCTGGAAAAATCGCCAAAGATGGTGGTTCAATTGAATTATTTCTCGAACCAAATGACACAAATATTGTTGATTTACCAGATAATATTACCCTCGCGCCCAACGGTCATTTAATCACTTGTGAAGATGGGTGGGGTGAACAAAGGTTAGTCGGAATCACCCCCCAAGGTGGGGTTTATACTTTTGCCCGCAATGCCAGGGATAATAGCGAATTTGCTGGAGCCTGTTTTAGTCCAGATGGTCGCACGATGTTTGTAAATATCTACGATCCTGGCATAACTTTAGCAGTGTCAGGAAATTGGCGCAAGGTTTAATCTAACGATAATGATTATCGTTTCTGCCATTTGTGTTATGCTGATGATGTTTCCACTCATCTTCGCAGTTCATGGATCGGCACCCCATCTATCTAGTGACAGGGCCATGCGGTTCTGGCAAAACTACCTGGATTCACCAACAACTCATCACCAGCAACGAGCCTAGTGCTTATATTTGTCTGGGTGCAGATGCTACCCCGATCGATCTTACCTACATCACAGCGACTTGTCCCCACGTCAAACCGATCTCTGCTGGCACATCCTGGGCACAGCTAACCGAGATCCAACCCCTGTATGTAGAGATTGCGCCCCAATTAGATTTATCCAAACTGCAATTACCTGTATCGATCGAATCTTGTCAACGAATCGCGATCGTACCCAAGGGATTAATTACGAGTGAATATCACGATTGGGCAACTAAAACCCTGATCAGTGAAGTTACTGAAAAGAACGCTACTTTAACTGCATCTCCACGGTGGGGGCTGACAGGAGAAGTATTAGATCCTGCTAGCTTAAATGTATTTTGGGATGAATTAATTCAGGGAGCTTATGGCAGTGTCGCTCGTGCTAAAGGAATTTTTGAAATTGTCGATGGTCGATCGTTCTATTTTAGCTTTGGGGTCGGATATCCTGATGTAACTTACTTTGAATTGCCATTACCGCCAGTATTAAATGAGCGACCAACCCGGTTTAGTGGGCTGGAAGTTGTCGGAGATAAAATACAAGCTCAAGTAATTATGGAAACCCTTGAAGACTGTGGATTAGATGACAATGCCCTAGCTTATTATCAAGAGCAAATTAGATCGCAACTATCAACTGAATTACCAGCGGAAGTATTAGTATGAAAATAGCAGTAATCTCTTGTATTCATGGCAACTATGAAGCCTTGAATGCGGTGTTGTCAGACATCGATCGTCAAAAAGCCGATAAAATCTTTTGCTTGGGCGATCTCGTTGGTTATGGCCCTGATCCGAATGCTGTTGTGGAAATGATTCGATCGATGGATATTCCCACTGTGCAAGGTTGTTGGGATGAGGATATCGTCGAAGGTTTGAATGCTTGTGAATGTAGCTATCCATCAATTTTGGCGGAGAAACGGGGCAAGGTGGCGCACGGCTGGACAAATGACCAAATCCATCCTGAAGTGCGAGAATATCTCGCTCAGTTGCCATTGAGCTTGCGGGAGGAGAATCTTTGTTTCGTACATGGTAGCCCTCACAATCAACATGAGTATTTGATGCCAGAAGTTAATGCTTTCACCGCATTAGAACGGGTGATGGCGACGGGTGCCGATGTGTTGTTTTGCGGACATACGCACATTCCCTACGTGCGGACGCTGGATGCTGGACAATTAACGGTTAAGATTCAACAGCCAGACGGGACTAGTGCCAAGCAGTTTACCGCACCGCTGAAGCAGATTATCAATGCGGGTTCTGTGGGCGAACCGCGTCATGGTCGCCCGAATGCAACTTATGTAATTTATGATACGGATAACAATCTGACGAGGTTGCGGGAGGTGGAGTATGATTATCAACTCACTTGTCAGGCAATTATCGAGCAAGGGCTACCCGCTATTTTTGCATGGCGGTTGGCGCAGGGCTTGGAATATGCCGAACGTGCTGAAGATCCGACTCATGTGTGTGAACGGTAGGGGTAAGTAATAAGTAATAAGTAATAAGTAAATGTGGGCGATTGCGAGTGGAATTGAAGGTAATTTGGCGGCTTATGAAGCCGTGGTTGCAGATTTGAAAAAATCGCGCCAAGAGGTGGAGAATTTCTACTTATTAGGGGATATTATCGGCCCAAGCGCCGAGAGTAATCAGTTAGTCAAGAGAATTCAGCAACCGCGTAATGGGGAGCCAACTCCACTAGTTTGTCAGGGGTGGTGGGAAGAACAAATATTGATTCTTCATGCCTTGGGACGGACGGGAGAACCGACAGAATTAATCGATCGATATGGGATCGATATGACGAAAACGCTGTGGGATGCGATCGATTCCACTACGTTAAAATGGGTGCAAGCTCTAGAGTTTGGGTTTGCCGAATTGGACTGTTTTTTGGTTCATGGTAGCTCGATCGATGTCAGTGATGAATTGACACCAACGACCGATCCGATTCAGATGTTAGACAGGTTATCACGGATGGACGCAAATCAATTATTTTGCGGTCGATCGGGCTTGGCATTTGAATATAAAATTGAATCTGGTAGTCTGACTAGTCAAGTTCAAACATTAGATAATCTATCCTTACCAACTCCAACAGTATTAAGCCCACGCCGAATTATTGGGGTTGGTTCAGTAGGACGTATAGAGGGAAAAGCGAGTTATACTCTCTACTATCCAGGGAGTAATAAGTTAGAGTTTAAAACGGTTCGCTATGGGATGAAAAAGGGATTTGGTTAGATCGAGATCGCTGGTCTGGTCATAGGTGGTGTGGCTTGGATCCAGAAGGTACAAAGATTTGTTATATTTAGAATATCTTAGGTCAATCGTTGCCATGAAGTATCCCTTTCACACCCAATCCCAGCCAGTTGTTGGTGAAGAAGCTAGAAAGCTGATCGAAGCGATCGAAGCAGGTCAAGCCGTCACAAATGAACGCGCCCTTGCCTTAGTTAAACGGATCGCAGATCGCCGTCACCAAGCTCAAATAAATGCCCAGTCAAAGTAAATTTGAAGGAATCGACTTTTCCCAGATTCCGGTCGAACGCCTTACCCCCGATATCCTCAAATTAGGACAGGGGTTTCGTTGTCTTCGAGGAGAATTTGTTACCTATTGGAAACAAGGCAGGATTCAGCGAGAAGCGGATGCTTATATTTGTCAGTGCTGGGCGATCCGCAGTGGGGATTCCCTCGCAGGCTACATCACCCTTCTAGCTGACAAGTTGCAAGTTGAAAATCCAATCTTGCTTAATGAAGGCGTGAAGTATCAAACTTTCCCCGCCATCAAAATCGGTTTATTGGCTGTAGATCGGCGTGCTAGAGGAGCGGGTCGTCATTTAGTGGAGTGGGCGATTGAATATGTGGTGTCTGAAATTGTTCCAGTTGTTGGAGTGAGATTCGTGACAGTTGATGCGTTATACGATCTGGATGTTGAGCCAGCCTACGATGCGTCAGGATTTTACACCAAGCTAGGCTTTGACTTTGCCGATCCTCTTGAGATTATCCCACCAGAAATGCCCTATCGCACGATGTATTTCGATCTGAAGCCTGCGATCGAATTGTTAAATCCACAACCTCCAGCAGCAGAATCAGATTAAATGTATGGCTCGGATCTGATGTGATTCCGTTGCACTTTGAATTTTAGAGCTGATCGTCAAATTTGTTGGCATACCTAATACCGAGCGCGATGCTGAAGTTAAAATAACAGGACG
>CASBPY010000163.1 GCA_949127675.1 Synechococcales cyanobacterium PMM_0072 | reverse complement strand
GAGGGATTGCCTATAATCAAGAGGAATTTGAAGCGATCGTCCAAACCGGACTGGATGCTTCCCCTGTAGATCAGATTTTGGTTGAGAAATCCCTGCTGGGATGGAAAGAGTACGAGCTAGAGGTAATGCGGGATCTAGCCGATAATGTAGTAATTATTTGCTCGATCGAGAATATCGATCCGATGGGCATTCACACCGGAGATTCGATCACTGTTGCTCCAGCGCAAACCCTGACAGATAAGGAATATCAACGGTTACGGGATGCGTCGATTAAAATCATTCGTGAGATTGGGGTTGAGACGGGCGGTTCTAATATCCAGTTTGCGGTACATCCTGATACGGGTGAATTTATCGTGATTGAAATGAATCCCCGTGTGAGCCGGAGTTCGGCACTAGCTTCTAAAGCAACAGGCTTTCCGATCGCTAAATTTGCCGCGAAATTATCGGTGGGTTATACCCTAGATGAAATATCCAATGATATTACCAAGAAAACTCCCGCTTGTTTTGAACCAACGATCGATTATGTAGTTACCAAAATCCCGCGTTTTGCATTCGAGAAATTTTCTGGATCATCCCAGACTTTGACCACGCAAATGAAGTCCGTTGGGGAAGCAATGGCGATCGGTCGCACCTTCCAAGAATCATTCCAAAAAGCATTGCGATCGCTCGAAATCGGTCGGTTTGGTTGGGGTTGCGATCGGGATGAATCGCTGCCATCGATCGAGCAAGTTCGTTCTCTGTTGCGGATTCCCACACCCGATCGGATCTTTAGTATTCGCCATGCGATGCAACTAAGGTTGTCCCAAGAAGATATCTATGATCTCACTGGAGTCGATCCCTGGTTCTTAGATAAATTTCAAGGTATTTTAACTACTGAATCATTTCTTAAAACTCAACAATTAACATCCCTTACCAAAGCACAATTATGGGATGTCAAACGGCAAGGATTTAGCGATCGACAGATTGCTTATGCCACCAAAACCGATGAAGATATCGTCCGCACCTATCGCAAATCTCTCGGTGTAATTCCCGCCTATAAATTAGTCGATACCTGCGCCGCCGAATTTGAAGCCGAAACACCTTATTACTACTCCACCTACGAAGAAGAAACTGAAGTAATCCCCTCCACTCGGCGCAAAGTAATGATTCTCGGTGGTGGCCCCAATCGCATTGGTCAAGGCATAGAATTTGACTACTGCTGTTGCCATGCTGCTTATGCACTAAGTAAACAGGGTTTCGAGACAATCATGGTCAACTCCAACCCTGAAACCGTTTCTACAGATTACGATACCAGCGATCGATTATATTTCGAGCCACTGACCAAAGAAGATGTGCTCAACATTATCGAAGCCGAACAGCCAGAAGGAATCATCATCCAATTTGGTGGTCAAACACCGCTGAAATTAGCCGTCCCGCTCCAAGCATATCTAGACGCACAGGGCGAAAACACCAGCACCAAAATCTGGGGAACTAGCCCAGACTCGATCGATATGGCCGAAAATCGGGAACGATTTGAGCTAGTGCTGCGCCAATTGGGCATCCAGCAGCCCGAAAATGGCATGGCGCGAAACTACGATGACGCGCTCCATGTTGCCAATCGAATTGGTTATCCCGTCGTTGTCCGTCCCTCTTATGTCCTCGGTGGACGAGCGATGGAAATCGTCTATTCCGATACCGAACTCGAACGCTATATGACCTACGCAGTGCAGGTAGAACCCGATCACCCCATTCTAATCGATAAGTTCTTAGAGAACGCCGTCGAAGTCGATGTAGACGCGATCGCTGACGCATCAGGCATGGTGACGATCGGCGGCATTATGGAACATATCGAGCAGGCTGGAATTCACTCTGGTGACTCGGCCTGTTCCCTCCCCTATGTCTCTCTGACGGAGCCAACCCTCGCTACAATTCGGCAATGGACGATCGAACTAGCTCAAGCTCTCAAGGTGATCGGCTTGATGAATATCCAATTTGCCGTTCAAGGCGACCAGGTATACATCCTCGAAGCAAATCCCCGTGCTTCCCGCACCGTGCCGTTTGTAGCCAAGGCAACAGGTGTACCCCTCGCAGGTTATGCCGCTCGGATTATGTCTGGGGAAACTCTCGTCGGCTTGGATTATACAGAAGAAGTCATTCCGACCCATATCGCCGTCAAAGAAGCCGTCTTGCCCTTTGACAAGTTCCCAGGTACGGACACCATTTTAGGCCCTGAAATGCGATCGACAGGTGAGGTCATGGGCATCGATGTCGAATTTGGCCGCGCTTATGCCAAAGCTGAACTCGCTGCTGGGCAGAAATTACCATTGTCAGGAACAGTATTCGTTTCGATGAACAATCGAGATAAACTAGCTGTTGTGCCGATCGTCCGCGATTTTATTGCCCTGGGTTTCCAAGTTATTGCCACTTCTGGTACCCAAAAGGTCTTAGCAGATCAGGGATTGGTCGTTGAGTCAGTGCTCAAGCTCCACGAAGGTCGGCCAAATGTGGTCGATATTATCAAAAATGGTCAAATCCAACTAATTATTAATACCCCATCTGGTGAGGAAGCTCAACTGGATGATAAGTTGATCCGTCGCACGGCTCTAGTCTACAAGATCGTTACCGTCACCACGATCTCCGGTGCCAAAGCTACCGTAGCCGCGATTAAATCGCTCCAATCTCAACCGCTAGAAGTCAAAGCCTTGCAGGATTACATCGGTCTGGGTCGGTAAAAATCGATTATTTCCTGGCTTGCTTGACTGCTTTCTTACTAGTTTTTGCCTGAGCTAATAAGGATGTCGCAAAAGAAATCGCTTCCTGCGCTGATTGTCCTCCAGCAATTTGGGCGATCTCATCGCGGCGTTGTTGCTCAGAGCTAAGTTCCTCGATGCGGACGATCGTTCGTTCGCCAGTAGGTGCGTTACCCTTGTGGTGATTTTCTGGACTGGTAGTTTCCTTGGCAACTCGAAAATGTCGATCGGCCATCGCCGCAATTAGGGGCTGGTGGGTGACGCAGAGAACTTGCTGTGACTGGCTGAGGTGATGGAGTTTAGCTGCGATCGATTGGGCAACTTTTCCTGATACACCTGCGTCGATTTCATCGAAAATTAGTGTACCTGCACCACCATTATTTGAGAAGCAGGCTTTGAGGGCGAGCAGAAAACGACTCATTTCTCCACCGGAAGCAGTTGCGGCGAGTGGTTGGAGTGGTTCACCAGGATTGGGACTAAAGTGGAAGTTAATGCTGTCACAGCCAATCGAGGTTGGTTTCTGGGAGGTAATCTTGACTTGAAACTGAACTTTATTCATCGCTAGGGGCTTGAGTTCACAAATTAGTTGTTGTTCCAGACTGGTGGCGGCTTGGTGGCGGAGAGTAGTTAATTCTTGGCACGCTTGAGCTAATTTAGATTGAGCGTCTTGAGCTTGTTGTTCTAGCTGTTCGAGGGATGTTTCCGTCTCTGTGAGCTGGTTGAGTTCAGTTTGAATACTCAGTTCATATTCGATCGCCTCCGTCAGGCTGGGGCCATATTTGCGGCAAATCAGCTTGAGAGTGTGAATCCGATCTTCAATTTCAATTAATCGATCAGGATCGGCTTCGAGGGCATCACCATAATAGTTAATTTCCCGTCCAGCTTCAGTAATTTGGGCGAGGGCATGGCTGACGAGATCGAGGGTAGATTGGAGGCTAGGATCGATATCTACCATCTCAATCAGGGTTGATTCGGCTTGTCCTAACAGATCCGCAACGGCAATCGGTCCGCCTGTATCATTTTGATAGAGTAATTGGTAAACGGCGTAGCTCTGCTGCTGAAGATCGACGACATGGCTCAAGCGTTGACGTTCGGTTTCGAGATCGTTCAATTCCTCAGGGGTTGTCAAGCCAACTTCACCAAATTCTCGCGCTTGGTATTCGAGCAAATCTAGCCGCTGGAGGCGTTGCTGCTCGTTTTGTTGGCGATCGATCCAAGTTTGATAAACTTGATTGTAGGCGGTATACAAGACAGCGATACTATCCCGCTGTTGGAGCAAGTTTGCACCTCCATACAGATCTAATAGCTCCCGTTGGTGAGTAGTATTTGTGAGTTGAATCGTTTGTCCTTGAGCCGTAATTTCAATCAGTAGTTCCCGCAATTCTTGAGTGAGCTGACGATTGCAAATCGCCCCATTGACGCGCATCCTCGATCGCAAATTAGTACCATTTAGACTCAATTCCCTACTGCAAATCACCGTATCATCTAGCGAGTCAAACTGTCGATCGACTAGCCATTGGCGCACTCGATCGGTAAGATCGAAGGTACCCTCAACAGTCGCTTTCTCCATCCCTGTGCGGATCATCCGTGGTGTGGCTTTACCTCCCAATATTAGATCGATCGCATCCAAAATAATCGACTTTCCCGCCCCAGTTTCACCAGTCAGCACATTCAATCCTGCCCCAAATTCTAGTTCTAGCTCATCAATGAGGGTAAAGTTGTGAATGTGGAGAGAAAGTAGCATGGGGAAGGGGATAGAGGTTAGGGGATAGGGGTTAGGGAGTAGATATGACGGGATAGGAAAATAATTAGTTATGTAGTGTGAACGTCAAGACGCTTGCGTCTTTCTTTTCCCTAATCCCTAATCCCTATCCCCTCCCCCCTAATTTAAGATTCCGCCGGATGATGGAAGCCGTGGGGATAGGTAATGAACTAGAGTGGTGAAGCATCTCTAGTCCCGACATTGATTTTGCCATGAATGAGCCAGACAATTTCCCCGTGATGAATACCTCAGCGATTCAAGTTGCTGGACAAGATTTACCAAACTTGAAAATCTATGGCTATCAAGTATATGAGAAATTGTCTGAGCAGATCGATATAGGCAGAGTCAGCTATCTGGGTATAGATATTAGTTTAGATCGGTTAGTGGTAATTAAAGAGTGGCGAAAAATTGCAGGGCAGACACCACCACTAGACTATGATAACTACCTACCACAAATCAATCGTCTACAACAAATCGACCATCTTAATATTCCCCGTTATCTAAATTCTTTTGCAACGCCAACGGGATTCTGTGTTGTGAGAGAGTATCAGTCGGGAATCTCCCTAGCAGAAGTAGGCGATCTCCCAGCTTCAGATATTCGACTAGTCGCAGATGCAGTATTGAAGATTCTAAGCGATCTTCATCAGTTAACACCAGCGGTAATTCATCAAAATATTAAACCAGAGAATATCATCTTCATTAGTGAGCCAACATTGAAGATCTATTTGGTCGATCTTGGCTTAAATCCGTCCAGAGGTGCCCATGCTAGCATAGGCAAACCTGGATTTATGCCACCAGCAGAGTTCTTCAATCAGAGTCAAGCTTCAACTTCTGATATTTATAGTTTAGGCGTATCATTGATCTGTCTACTTACGGGTACAGAGACAGCCCGCGTCCAAGATTTATTTGATAGTAATAACCGAATCCAATTCCAGCAGCTCTTACCACCAAATACCGATCCACAACTAGTTAAATCCCTAGAAATGATGGTTGAGTCTAAACCTCAAAATCATACCATCAATCCAAATATAATTGTTCCAGCCAAAAGCCATCGCCCCAGTTCTAATCAAGCTCTAGCAGAGTTAAGAATGAGCTTGGACAGTATATCAGAACCCAAGCAGAAAAAAATTAACTGGGTCAAATGGGGCATTGGGATTAGTGTATTGCTGGGTTTAGGATTACTTACTCGCCTGTTCATCTTTCCTGATGATGGTGAGCCTAGTCCTGTCCAAATTGCCAAGAACCAAGCAATTGCTGAAAAAGCTAATTTTGCTGCATCCGATCGAGGACAATTACTCAAAGAAAAACGCTGTCCTAATTGTAACTTTAGCTATCAGAATTTTGCTAAAGCTGAATTATCTGGTGCGATCGTTTCTCAATCTACCTTCAATGGTGCCGATTTTTCTCAGGCTAATATGAATCTGGCAATTTTTAAGGATGCTGATTTGAGTGGGGCTAATTTTACGAAAGCAAATCTGCAAAATGCGGCTTTTTATGGTGCTAAATTTATGGGTACAAATCTAATTGGGGCGAATATGAGTAAGGCAAAATTAGTTTATGCCAAGCTCAAAGGAGCTTTGTTGCGTGACGCTAATTTCACTGATGCAGATCTCAAGTTTGCCGACATTCAGCAAGTGGATTTAACTAGTGTTAATCTGACAGGAGCAGATTTAAGTAATGCCGATTTGTCATATACTAACCTCCACAAGGCAATCTTAACTGGTGCTAAATTAGATGGCACAATTTTGACTGGAGCAACCATGCCTGATGGGTCAATACATCCTTAATTAATTGATAATTGATAATTTATAGATAGATAGGTTAGATCTGTAGCTTGGGTTGAAGAATGTTAGCGAAGCCTCTCCGCCAAGAGATAACCCAACATATTCAAATTATTTGCCAGAATTTAGTTGTTGGATATAATTGACTTCTGCTTGCCAGTATTCTGGTAATGTATCCCAAGGGTTTTTATTTGGGGTATTGGTACTATCATTAGTGATATAGATATAACCAAGATTATGTTTGAGTGCTCGATCGAGTATACTTTTCATCAGCTTACGATTGGCTGTGGTATGTACTAGTGCTCCAAATTGTTGAGATGGATAGTCTTTTTGATACTTTGATGGAGTATAGCT
>CASBPY010000162.1 GCA_949127675.1 Synechococcales cyanobacterium PMM_0072 | reverse complement strand
GGGTTTGAGGATATCAGAAAGCGAAATCGCACAGAAATCATGTCCGAGGGGGGCACCCACAGCAGCAGCAGCGGCTTGCATGGCGGAGATGCCAGGATTTATTTGGAAATCGATCGTTTGCCATGCGGGGTTGGCTTCTCTGTCGAGGACTTCGAGCACCGCCGCCGCCATTGCGAAGATGCCTGGATCACCGGAAGAGACGACGACGACATTTTTACCGCTGGCGGCTAGATCTAATGCTAGTCTAGACCTATCGAGTTCGACCCGATTATCCGATCCGTGGCACTCTTTCCCCACGCTCAAATATTTGACTAAATCTAAATAGGTGTGATAGCCGACTAAATCCGTTGCCGCAAGAATGGTTGCGCGAACTTGTGGGGACATCCATTGTGTAGAACCTGGGCCAGTGCCGACTACAGTTAGTTTACCCTGAGATTGACCGATCAAGTTGGGATCGATCGGCTGGGTTGCACTGAGAATAGTTGAATTTCTATCATTACTAATTACAGTTAAATCTTGCTGCCAATCTGCTGAATCAACTAAGCGAATCGGTAGATTTAAACTCTTACCAATGCCGATAATTGCCGCGCCTGCGGGGGTCTTGGGAATGACAATACAAGCTACCGCAGGGAGGGCAAGATTGGCTGTGGCGAGTCGATCAATTATTACTTCGAGCCACCCAGCTAGATCGAATTGAGTGGGTTGATCGATCGATATGACTAGGCTAGTAGGATGATATACCAATCGCTGTGGACTGCTAGATATTGCCTGGGTTGTAACTGTAATTGTCCGTTTACCATCAGCACAAAAAGCAATATCGCTAGCAGTTAACCACGGGGCATCGCCTTCTAAACTAACACTAGCTCCACCAATCAGATCGGCAATAAAAGCCTTGACATGTTCGGGATTGGCGAGTCGATAACCCGCAGGCGGATCGGGGAGAACGGTATTAAACAGGATTTTGCCTGTAGTGGTAATTGCGGGTTGAATATTTAAAGCTGCGGCAATTTGCTCGGCGAGATCGTTCACGCCTGTCATCCCACCCAGTAGCGGCACTACAGCACTGCCATCTGCGGCTACAGCAATTACAGGTGGCTCAGTTTTGGTATTGGCAAGGATTGGGGCAAGAGTCCGAATCAAAATTCCAGCGGCACACAGCCCAATAATCGGCATACCATCCCGATATAGTTGGCGGAGGGTATCGCCAAAATCAGTAAAACTCACATCTACATCCGTGGTTCTATCTACTAATCCATATAATTGCGATCCTGGTAGCGCAGTCATCAATTGGCGGGCGGTGGCGACGCTCACTTGATTGAGGACGACAATAATTGGCGGTTTCATAGCTATTTGTCCAGGATCTCGAATGCGCGTTGGCTTACCTTACCAGCATAAATCGATTTCTGATCATCCCGATCAACTTAATCGATTACCAATCGCAGACAAATGTTAGAAGCCAATGCCACAAGTAAAACATCTCTTAATCCAGTCTGTGGGGCAAATCGATCGACCCAAGTATTTGAGGAAGAAATAGATGTATTACCAGTCTCTGAATTAGCTACGGATTTTCAGCTCACTTTCAGCGATTTAATTGGATGGTTACGAGATTAAATCAAGACGGTAGCAACTTTTGCGTTCAATGGTGGAACTATAGATAGTAGTATCGATCGACAGGCATTTATGGCTATTTATTCTCCATTGAGATCCCGACGGTTAGCGGCACAGCAGACTGAAGCTACCAAGCGGTTAATTACCTTCAAACTGGGCGAGGGAGATTTTGCATTGCCACTTGATCGAGTCCAGAAAGTCACCACACTCGATCGAGTATACGGCGACCCTGACCGAACTGGAGTTAGTTTGACTACTTATCAAGGTCGAGAACTGGTGGTAATCGATGTTGGGTATCGAATTTTTGGTAAGGCGCAACAAGTACTTTTACCCAGCCAGAAAACAAGAACTAGCACCCCCACTACTCAGCTCGATGGTGATCTGATTAGATATTTACTAATTCTTCAATCCGAGGCGATTGAGACAGCTACTGGATTGGTAAATGGACTAGTTGGACTACCAATTGATTCACCCCCAAGTATTCAATCGATTAAACTCTCAGCATTTCAGCCCTTACCAGAAATCTATCGTAAGCATAGCAATATTCACTGTGTGAGTGCCATGTCCATTGCTGTGCCTGCGGATCCAGCGGCACAGGGATTGGAGAGACCCTCAATATTTCTATTAGACGCTACGTCAATCGTCAGTGGTTAGAAAGATATCTCTATTGATAGAATGGTAAGATAAATCCAGCAAGGATTTTGATAAATTGCCGCTCGCTTAAAAGTCAACTAGATCGATCTTGGTTAGTCACTCTAGCCACGCATAAATTTAGATCCTAGAGATTTCCAAGTTCCAATAACAGTAAAGATTAGATTTGGATGCACGGCAGTTTGGTCTATTAATTATTGAACTTTAAATGGCAACTCAAACGTGTATTTCGATCGGGATTAATCAATATCAGTCATTACCAGCTCTAGGCTATGGGCTGGCGGATGCGGTCGCAATGGAACAATTTTTCATCGATGCGGCGGGTTGGAGTCCAGGGCAATGTCTGCTGATGACGGATACTTCCCCCAATCGAGATCATAAATCTACCTATCCCGATCGAGCAAATATCAATCGTTGGCTGCAACAATGGTCTTGGGAGACTCTCCATCATGGCGACTTACTGTGGTTCTTTTTTAGCGGTTGTGGGATTAGTTTTGAGGGTGAAGATTACCTAATTCCGATCGATGGTGATGTTACTGATTTACCAAATACCTGTATCTCCATCCGCCAACTGTATCAGCAGTTCAATGATATCGGTGTCAATGCGCTAGTGTTCCTTGATGCCAATCGCTCGATCCACTTACCTCTGAGTAGTGGTATCGGAGCAGTCACTACCAAGCTCGCCCAAGACTATCAGATTCCCACCTTTCTCTCCTGTCAGAGTCATGAATCTTCCCATGAAGATGCTGGTTTGGGGCATGGACTATTTACCACCGCACTGTTAGAAGCTCTCAATTATCATCCCGATCTCAATCTGGGGACGATCGATACTTATCTCACCAGTCGCCTCGCTGAACTGAGCGAACATCACTGGAAACCGTTACAGACTCCTGTATCGATCGTTCCCACCACGGCTTCTATTCATCGTCCAGTCTTCTCTGCCACCACCCAAGCATCGATTTCGACGCCGATCCCAGCACCAATCTATACACCTCCAGCTCCACCACTATCGGCACGGGAGGAAATTTATGCACCGTACATACCACCCACTCCCATTTCTATCCCAATTATCAGTCCTACTGCAATGGGAAGTGGTGAAATCGTCTTGAGATCTCAGCCGAAAAATAATCGCAGACATATTCCCCACTGGGCAAGTGTGGGCTTTTTGATGACGTTAATGGTAGCGGCTGGAGGTGCTGTCCTGATGTTAGTTTCCCACTCGCCTAATTTCAACAAACAACCAACGGTGAAACCTGTAGGTAACAATTTGACGATGCCGTTAGCTAGCAGTACAGTTGAAGCTACCACCCAAATTACGGCTCTAGCAACTGCAAATGACAAAATCACTCCAGGTGATGCGACTTCTCACTTTGTAGCAATCCAAACCGCTCAAAAATTGCTCCGTGAGGATCCCTCAGCCGCTACCGCCATCAATCAATCGATCGATAAATGGTCTCTAGAGATAGCTACCATTGCTGAGGGCTATGCTAGCAAAGAAGAGTGGCAACAGGCGATCGGTACTGCCATCATGGTACCGGAAACAGCGGCTAATTATCAGGCAGTGCAATTGTCAGTAGCCAACTGGAAACAGAAGCTATAGCAGAATTGGGAGTTGGGAATTAGGGTGAGCTACTATTAGCTCAAAAATAACTGATAGGCGGGATTGGTGCGTTCGTCCCAGTAGCGATAGGGGGTACGATCGAGAAAATCATCCCAATCAGCTATTTCTGTGGGTGGTACCTCAATTCCGATCAATATTCGCCCAATGTCACCACCATGATTGCGATAGTGGAACAGGCTGATATTCCAATCAGGATTCATGCTATGGAGAAATTTAATTAACGCGCCAGTGCGTTCGGGAAATTCAAACCGATAGAGTAGCTCATCTTGAGCCACAGGAGAACGTCCACCGACGAGATGACGCAGATGGAGCTTTGCCATTTCATCATCGGTAAGATCGAGGGTTTTGAAGCCCTCAGCTTCTAGTTTGGCAATGATAATTGCTGTATCTGCCCGATTTTGGATTTGGACACCGACGAAAATATGTGCCTCGGTGGTATTTGCCATCCGGTAGTTAAATTCGGTGAGATTGTGTTCGCCCAAGCAGGTACAAAAGCGACGAAAACTACCCCGTTCTTCAGGAATCGTCACAGCCAGAATTGCTTCTCGCCGTTCCCCCACTTCTGCCCGTTCCGCGACAAATCGGAGCCGATCGAAATTCATATTCGCACCACAAGCTACTGCTACCAAGGTTTTGTCGATAATTCCTTCTCGCTCGACATAAGCCTTGGCTCCAGCGATCGCTAGTGCTCCCGCAGGCTCTAAGATCGATCGAGTATCCTCAAATACATCCTTGATCGCCGCACAAATATCATCGGTATCTACCAGGAGTACTTCATCCACATATTTTTGGCATAACCGAAAGGTTTCTACGCCAACTTCCTTGACTGCTACACCATCGGCGAATAAGCCCACTCGATCGAGTCTAACCCGTTCACCAGCTTTGAGCGATCGATTCATCGCATCCGCATCCACTGGTTCCACCCCAATAATCTTAGTTTCAGGGTAGAGCCGCTTCACATACGCTGCAATCCCCGCAATCAAGCCACCACCACCAATTGCTACAAAAATTGCATGAATTGGCTGCTGATACTGGCGCAAGATTTCCATCCCAATCGTTCCCTGTCCTGCAATTACATCAGGATCGTCAAATGGGTGAATAAACGTCAAACCCCGCTCTTGCCCAAGCTGACAAGCATGGGCGTAGGCATCATCATAAGTCTCACCCCACAGGATTACCTCACCGCCCCTAGCCGCCACCGCATCGATCTTCATCTGCGGTGTAGTTACAGGCATGACGATCGTGGCTGTTGTTCCCAGTCGTTTCGCACCTAATGCGACACCCTGAGCATGATTTCCCGCTGAGGCGGCAATTACCCCCCGTGCTAATAGCTCTGGGGAAAGTTTGGCCATCTTATTATAGGCACCCCGCAGCTTGAAAGAGAAGACGGGCTGCATGTCTTCCCGTTTGAGCAAAATTTGATTTTTGAGCCGATCGGAGAGGATCGGAGCGTAGTCTAGAGGTGATTTGATCGCCACATCATAGACAGCAGCAGTGAGGATTTTTTGCAGGTAATCAGGATCGCTAGACATTCGGCGGCAGCAAGTTTGGGGTAGTGTAGATCTAGTCTACGATCGTTCTGTGGGGTATGGTATCGATCGATTAACCAATTCCCTCAATTACTGGATGGAAGTAGAAAGCAAATCCGATCACAACATAAGCCGCAAGCAATAGACTACCTTCTAGCCAATTAGAACGACCATCAGAACTAATCGAATTGGCAATTAGGACAGATACAGCTACAGCAACTAATTCAAATGGATTGAAATTCAAATCCATCGGTTTTCCCATAATGTAGCCAGCTAATACTAAAACTGGTGCAACAAATAGAGCAATTTGTAAACTTGAACCTAGCGCAACCGATACGGACAAATCCATCTTATCTTTCATGGCAACTGTTACTGCTGTGGCATGTTCCGCCGCATTACCAACGATCGGCACTAGAATTACACCTGTAAATAAAGCAGTTAAGCCCAACTCTTTGGTCGCAACTTCCAGAGTTGAAACGAGAAATTCGGACTCGACGGCAACTAATAAAGTACAGCCCAGTAATACTGAAATCCACAGGGGTAAATTAACCTTGCCGTGGTCATCAGCACCTGCAAGATTAACTTCGGATAATTCTTCGGGATCCATCGCTGCCAAACCATCTTCATCATATAAATAGGTATGAGTCTTCATCGAGAAGATCAGCGTCAAACAATAGACAACAATTAAAATGATCGAAACCGCAATTGATAGTTTCTGAATTGCATCACTATCGATACCAGTGGAAGTATAGTCTACCGCTGTTGGCAATAACAGCGCAATTACTGCCAAGTTTAAACTAGAAGCACTTACTCTTGCGACAACGGGCTGAAATGTTTGCTCCTTGTACTTCAAACCACCAAGCAACATCGATAGCCCCATTACCAGCAATAAGTTACCAATAATTGAACCTGTCAAACTAGCTTTGACTACATCAATCAATCC
>CASBPY010000161.1 GCA_949127675.1 Synechococcales cyanobacterium PMM_0072 | reverse complement strand
GTAGTAAATCCCAATCAGCCCCAGAAGGCCGGACGATCGATCTCTCTGACTACAGTGGCAGAGCACTCAAAGTTGATATCAAGACAGTTGGCGATGCAGCTTATACCAACAACATTGGTTTTTATCTGGTTGAAGATGCGATCGGATCGATTAAACTAGCTGATGGTAGCCTCGTCAAACCAGGTGATGCCAACTACGCAGCCGAAGCAATCAGAGGTGCCCTAGCCAACTCACTCCAAGCGGGTAAAATCGATGGTAAAACAAACCTCGATATCACTGGGGGTCGAATTTATGCTCCAGTTGTAGTTGCTCAAGGCTCATTAACTGATTTCATGGATAAAAATCCTACCAATAGTGGCGGTGGGAATAATATTCACGCCTACTTCAACTATATTGGTGCCAACCCTGACAAACTCGACCATTTCAAGCTAATTGGAAATAATACCTTCGGCGTTGAAGATATGTACGGCGGTGGCGACAGAGATTTCAATGATTTGGTCGTAACGATGAACGTTAGAACTGTCTAATTACAATCCTCCAAACCATTCATAGCCCAAATCTTCCCAATAACCGCGCTTCGGTAACAATTCACTAGTTACAACTATTTCTGTTACCCATTTGCTCTGTTTATAACCTAATTTAATCGGTGCCGCCAATCTTAACGGGGCACCGTTTTTTGTGGGTAAATCCTGTCCATTCATTTGATAAGCGAGTAAAGTTTGGGGATGAACTGATGATGCCAGATCCCAACTTTCATAATAACCATCAGCAGATTTAAAATACACATATTTAGCAGTTGGCAATGGTTGGGCAAGTGTCAACAAATCTCGCAATCTCACACCACCCCATTGGACAATCGCTGCCCAGCCCTCCACACAGACTTGCCGAATCACCATCGAAGTTAATGGCATCTGGTGAATATCTGTCATATTTAAACTAATTGGTTTGGTGACTTCGCCAGATATTTTAAGCTGGAAATTAGCGAGATCTATTTGTGGTGTTCCCCGATAACTATTGATAATTAGTTTATCTGGTTCGATCGCACTAATCGGAAATTCAGGTGTCGGTTGTGGCGATAATAATAATGCTTCTACCCATTCATTGACAGGCATCGAGATTCTACCGATCGGATCGTACAATAATGTCCCAGCAACATTTACCATCAATCCAGCACCTGCCCATTGCAAGAGTTGGCGGCGAGATATTTTGTTGGATTCTTCTAATGATTCAGACATGGGAAACAGTGAATAGTGAATAGTGAAATTAATTGCTATTTTTCAACTTTAAAAATGCCGTAGCAATCTTGCCATCGCCAACTCCTAATGCCAAACTAGAATGGACAAAGGTGAATAACAATACTAATGGCACAGTCATGAAATGGGCAGTGCGGAGAGTTTGCCAATCGCCAAATAGACTTGCTAACCAATAAAATTGGACTGGTTGATACATTGATAAACCGCTAGCGATCGCTAATATTAAGATTGGGATAATACTGGTATAAACAACTCGATGCCAAGCATAATTTCGTCGCTTAGGATTATTACTAGCTTGCAAAGCTTTGAGATCCTGAGTCGCTACAAACCTGTCCCGCCACCGTCTCGTCCAAAAGATATAAATCCCATAAGCCAAAAGATTTAAACCATACACCCACATCATCGCAAAGTGCCAATTTCGCCCTCCAGCTAACCAACCACCTAATGTCACTACCCAGGGAATATGGATCCCCTCTCGTCCACCAAACACCGGATTTGCATTGTAGATCTGCAATCCGCTGGTAATCATCCCAAATAGACTAATAATATTCACCCAATGGAAGATTTTGACGATCGAAGGTTGTCCGAGCGGTGATTTTTTAACGATCGTTGACATGTTTATCTGACCAGTAACCTTAATCCTACTCTTCAATTATCCCCATAAATCAAATAGGATTGCTATAGGATCGATGCTCTATCAGAACTGAATCAAATGTCCAAGCAAATGTGGTACGCCGTCGAATTTAGTAATGCGATCTCGACTAATCCTAAATCTTTGAAAATTCTCGGCCAAGATCTAGTACTGTATCGCACTGGTGATGATCGGATTCACGCGATGAATAACGCCTGTATCCATCGCGGTGCCGCACTTGCCCAAGGTAAGATTGCCCAAGACTGTATCGTCTGTCCTTACCACGGCTGGCACTATCAACCCGATGGTACCTGTATCAAAATCCCCTCCCAATCAGCCACCATTGCCATCCCCAAAGCGGCGAGAATGACCACCTATCCAGTGCAGGAAAAATATGGTTGGATTTGGATCTATCTGGGTGATGGAGAGCCAGGAGAACTACCCGACATCCCCAACTTCCCCGATCCTAAGTCAAGCAGCATTCGATCAATTCAGGGCGAATTTAATTGGAATGCTAATTACGAGCGAGTCCTCGAAAATGGGTTGGACTTTGCTCACGCGCCCTTTGTCCATGCCGGAGCCTTTGGCAATCCCGATCTGCCCGAAATCCCTGGTCTAACCATCGAAAACTATCCTGGCGGCGCGAGTGCCACAGTAGATCTAGCGGCTACCCCGCCTAAAGGATTATGGAAATTATTAGTAAAAGGTGAGCGGGCACCAATCAAAACTCGGACGGGATTTTTCTTGCCAAATCTAACATTCTTAGAGGTCTATTTACCCTTTGGGCAGTTAACAATTTGGACTGCTCATGTGCCAGTAGATCTTCAGACTACAGTAAGTAAATGGATTAACTTTCGTAACTTTTTCACAGGTAAATGGGCAGATGGAGACACTTACAAACGTACAATTAAAATCTTTGAACAAGACAAACCAATTGTCGAATCTCAACGCCCACAGATCATTCCTGTTGATCTTACGGCAGAGCTATCGGTAGCAGCGGATACTCTTCAGGTACAATATCGCAAACTTGCTCAGTAAAATTACTGATTACCTCTGGTAGGTTCCGCCAACAAAAGCTGGAACAATTTGTGACTGATCAACATCTCCAATTATGTGAGAATTCTAAAGAATTTAGATATTGGTGACGTAGATTACAGTTATATTATTTCGTCATGCCATAATAGAAATGTAGAGTAAAAAAGCAAGTAATAAGCCGATGTAAACCACGGAGAAGCTGCAATCATGATGGAAAAAATTATTTTGGCGATCGCCATTACATTCTCACTCTACTTGAGCATCGAAATTAAACCAGTCCCTAGATTTGTGGGGATGGAGATCGATGCCCACTTGGATTCACTCAAAGAACCTCGGACACCAATATTTCTAATGTTGTAAGCCGACGGAGTTCGGATTGACAGCGCATATATCGATTCTCCTTTGGAGACGCTACGCGAACGACGATCTGATTCTGTTAAAGTTAGGATACATATAATATCCTTAAGATCGTGTCATATATTCGTGATTGTCTCCGCCAAATATTGTTATTATCATTGGTAATTGGGCTTGCGTTGGGGAGCTTTGCTCTTCCCGCCACAGCTACTGCTGTCTACGAAGTTCCGGCTGTCTCAGCAGGCGTACCAACTTGGATTATTGATAAAGCCGAAATATTGAGTTTAGCTACCAAAGGTCAAGTCAAGGGCACATTAGAACAGCTTGCCAAGCAGACTGGGAAAGAAGTTCGATTCGTCACAATTCATCGTCTTGACTATGGCGATACCATCCAAATTTTCACCGATAAAGTATTCAAGAAGTGGTTTCCCACGCCAGAAGCACAAGCCAATCAAACCCTGATTGTCTTGGATAACGTCACCAATACGATCGGGATTGAGACTGGAACCGAAGTCAAAGGACTCCTGACTGAAGCTATCGCCACCAGCATCCTGACTGAGACAATGGCGATCCCATTGCAAAATGGCAACAAATATAATCAAGCTTTTGGGGATGGTGCCGATCGACTAAGCGCAGTATTATCAGGACAAGCAGATCCTGGCCCACCAAAAGTCATCGTCATTCCAGAAGCTGGCAGAACCTATCTCAAAGCTGAAGAAACCGATGCCAACCGCACGAATTTTCTCATCATTGTGATTGGACTTTTGATTGCCGCAACGGTGATTCCGATGGCAACTTGGTGGTGGTATCAGAATCAGGATTAGGCTTTAGGCTTTAGATCTGTAGGTTGGGTTGAAGAATGTTGGCGGAGCCTCTCCCTCAGGAGACAACCCAACACACTCAACAAAAGATGTTATTAGGCTGAGATCTATTGTTGGGTTTTGCTCCGCGCAACCCAACCTATAATTCTCCTAACTCCTAATCCTGAATATATTCCGCTCCCGATAACAAAGCAATTTCAGCACGGGTAAATTCTCGCCCTAAATAAGCGGCATGATCCAACATACTTAGTAGACAAGGCTTCGATTCTTCGATCACCTTCACACACAATTCCTTTGCAGTTCTGCCCGTAAATAAAGTGGTGCTAGTCCGAGGCGCGCTACCTTTGGCGGGAATTACTTTACCAGTTTCTGGGTCAACTGCTAGACCGCGATCGTCAATGACATTAGTATAATGCTTGGCACAGATTAATCCAGCTTCGCGATCGACATAAATAATAAAGTATCCGTCAGGATCGAGATCGATGTGTCGATTGGATAGTTTCCGATCGATCTCTGTTAAATTATCAGTTAATAAAGTCATATCCTTAACATACAAATAATCATATTTAGATCTAGACTAACCGATCTACTGATGATTTGGATAGATTTTAGGATGAATAACGATCTTTTTTAGCTTTCGATTTTCAACTCCGACATAATTTTCATTGGTAAATCTTGATTGATGGCGACAATCTGTTCGAGTTGTAACTCATTTGATTCTACGAAATGATCGCGTAAAATCTGTCCAAATCGGGGATGATAAAACCGATGTAAACTATAATTTGCCGTAGCTGGAAAACCTCGCCGCCGCTTGTGTCTACCCCCTGCCCCAGGGTCAAAAGTTTTGATCCCATTTTCAATTGCCCACTCGATCGGAGTATAGTAGCAAGCATCAAAATGGAGACAATCTACATCCTCTTTACTACCCCAATACCGACCATATAATCGATCGCCTTTAGTAATACAAAAAGACATCCCCATCGGAGTTGTACTATCTTCCTCCTGCGCCGTCACAAATACCACCCGATGACGATAGTTGGCATGAAGCTGATCAAAAAATTCGGGAGTTAGATACTTGCTGCCCCACCAGCCAAACTTATCGCAGGTATCCGCATAAAAATCATACATCTGGGCGAATAACTGCGGCTGAATTTGATCGCCAGTTACAGTAGTGAGATCTAATCCACCCGCCCGAACTGATTTCCGTTCCCGTTTAATATTCCGCCGTTGGTTGGCATTAAATACCCCCAAGTAATCATCAAAATTTTGATGCTCTTGATTTTGCCAGACATAATTGTGATTGATCCAAATACTATACCCATAAGCCTGCATCTGCGATCGCCATTCGGGATCTACATACAAAAAATGGCAGCCAGACAACTTATGTTGGATACAAAATTCGTCGATTGCCCGCACCATTAATTCCGTAATCGTAGCTTCATCCTCACTCGGATCGATCCCAAATCGATAGCCCTCAGCCGGAGTAATTGGACTCATTCCCACTAACTTGGGATAATACCTAATCCCCATCCGCTGTGCTAATTCTGCCCATTGATTGTCAAATACAAACTCCCCATAACTATGCCCCTTGACATACAAAGGAGCCGCTCCAATCAATGCTGACCCCCGCCACACTGTCAAATGTGTTGGCAACCAGCCAGTCTCCGCTGTGACGCTGCCGGAAGTCTCCAATGTATTCAACCATTCCCATTCCAGAAAGGGAGTCTTCATGGGCATAAATAGCGCGTCCCAATCAGCTTGGGGGATGTCTGCTAAATGATTAACCCAGCGAATCTGACAGGAAGATAGAGACATTCAGGTAGGATGTAATGATTGGCACCTATACATTCTAGCGAAAGCATCATCAGGTGTGTACTGCCCACCATCTCTATTTCAGCTAATCTCTAATTTGTAAATATGTACATCATATATATTTGCAAACGGTGAATCGATCAAAGCGTATCAGGATCGATGCCTAGTTCTCGCAATTTAGCATCCCGTTTATTTTTTTCAATCTCCAGTTGTTGTTTCTCAACCTCTAATTGTTGTTTATCAGCAAGCAGAAGATCTCGCTCAGTAGCAACAGTGTCAAAAGATTCAAAGATTCGCCCATCAGGATGGATAAGTGTTAATTCATCATCACTCAACCGAAAAGTAATCCCCAAACGTGGACTAATCCAGCCATCCATCACCTCAATTCGATCTAGGAATAAGTCATCACCACGCTGATAACCTTTCAGGATATATCGATCCGGATCGTATACATAATATTCCTCAACCTCACACCGCGCATAAATCTGTAACTTTCGCTCCATTTCTCCCTCCGTGTTACCTGGAGAGAGAATCTCAAACACCACTTGAGGGGCGATATTAGCTTCTTCCCATTGTTTGTAAGAACCCCTGTCACCTTTTGGTCTACCAAAGACTACCATTGCATCTGGAGCCACTCGGTATTTGGGATTACCTTCTACGGGATACCACAATAAATCTCCCGCCACAAATACCATTTCTTCATCCTGAAACAACCAATCGAGGTTGCTTTTGATGACAGTAATCCACCGGAATTGCTTGGTATTATCTGCCATCGGCTGTCCGTCACTGTCTGGGTAAATTATCTGGTTAGTAGTTAGCATCTTAGTTATGCTCTTTATCTAATGTAATCAGATTTGTAAATGGCTTTGCGCTGTCTACGCTTTCGGTGTTACTAAAACCCGAACATTCATACCAGCAGATGATAGCATTTGGACTAATTTATCAATAGCAAATCGATCGATATCACCATTCATCAAATTACTGATCCGGGGTTGTGTCTCCCCAAAAAACTCTGCTGCTTCTGCTTGTGTCCAATTTCGATCTTGAATAAATTTTCTCAAATCTAGCATCAAGTCTGCTCTGATTTTTAAATTTGCGGCTTCTTGATCTTCAAATCCTAAGTCTTCAAAAATATTGCTGCTACTTTTAATCACATTACTCATGAGCATTATCCTCCACCTCCATACTATACCTTATTTGGCATTGTCTGGATCTGGCAGCAGTCCAGAGATAATTAGGATCACTTCGCCGACTGGTGCTACACCACTGCAAACTATTTATGCTAAATTTCGATCGAACCAAGCATCTTCGGGTTGTTGGTGGGGTTGGGCAGGTTTGATTGAGAATTATCATTGATTGCGGAAATTTCTAGCATAAACCTGCCCCTACAGTAGAAACAAATTATCGATCTAAACTATTTTGATCCGGATTTGTCATATCACATCTAGAAAATAGATATTAGTATACTAATAATTCAAGATGTGGATAGTTGGACTTGTTATTTGCGCGGGGTGGATATTTTCGCTCTGCTTGCATGAATTTAGTCATGCTCTCGTTGCTTACTGGGGTGGAGATACTTCCGTCAAGAGTAAAGGATATCTCACATTCAATCCGCTCAAATACACCGATTCTGGATATAGTATCGCTCTTCCAATCTTATTCTTGCTAATGGGGGGAATTGGTTTACCAGGTGGTGCTGTTTACATCAACCAGCACAATCTAAAAAATAAATGGTGGCAAACTGCTGTTTCAGCAGCAGGACCAACTGCTAATATTCTCATGGCTTTAGTCCTTGCAATCCTTTTCTGGGCTTCGGCTGCAAATAATTTAGCACTCAATCATCAGATTGATGAAGATTCATATTTATTGAGTGGCATAGGTTTTCTAATCTATTTACAAGTTTTTGCTGCAATCCTTAATTTGTTACCAATTCCTGGATTAGATGGTTATGGAATCATCGAGCCTTGGTTATCGAAAGATGATCGAGATAAGTTTGATGGCTTTAGACAATATAGCACTTTAATTATTGTTGGTTTATTTTGCTGTGTGCCGTGGTTTAGTAATTCTGTCTTTAAAGTTGTTGGATTAGTTACCAGTAGTTTTTTACGGATTCCAGATATTTTTATCAGCAACGGATCGTCTTTATTTAGACATCCTATCAACCAACAGATTACTCTGGCAGTTCTATTGACTTTTGCTTGGAGTCTTAATTCTCAGAAAAAACCTCCAATTCAGAAAAGTAATAATTCAGTCAAAAAGAACATTTTTCCCACCAATCAGTCATATCCAACTCGTAGAAATTCAACAAAAACAGGTGGGAGTGCTGTTCAGGAGAAGGCTACCTTTATTAACCAAGTACATCCAGAAACCCGCAAACGTGCGATTGCACTTGCTGGGTATGATAAGCAGCGGATCGAACGTTTGTTAAATGGTGTTCGTCTTAAAAATCCAGATCGCTCGGAGCAATGGTATTGGGAGAAAATTCTTTATGATATGGAACGGGATCGTGGATTTTAAGATTTTTGTGTGTTGATGTTGGGTTTTGCTGTCGCGCAACCCAACTACAATTTTTGATGATTCTAGGCAGATCGATCGAACCACCCCATCCCCTTATCCAGCAAACCGTTCAGCGTCAACAATTAGCGTCACATGTGACCCCCAAAATGTGATAAAATTGGACTAGCGAAACAGTACAATTAGCAAGCTGGACGAGCCTTTCATGACTACTTCCCAAGAGCGGATTATCCCCACAGATCTACGAACTGAGATGTCTAGCTCTTACCTAGAATACGCCATGAGCGTAATCGTAGGGCGAGCACTTCCCGATGCCAGAGATGGTTTAAAACCAGTCCACCGCCGAATCCTGTATGCGATGCACGAACTGGGTTTGACGGCCGATCGACCCTTCAGAAAGTGTGCGCGGGTAGTCGGGGAAGTGCTGGGTAAATACCATCCCCACGGTGATACAGCGGTGTATGATGCGCTGGTGCGAATGGCTCAAGATTTTTCGATGCGAAATCCGTTGATTAACGGACATGGTAACTTTGGTTCGGTGGATAACGATCCGCCAGCGGCGATGCGGTATACCGAGTGTCGGTTGCAAGCTTTGACGATGGAAGCTGTCTTGCGAGACATCGAGGCGGAAACGGTTGATTTTGCTGACAACTTTGATGGTTCGCAACAGGAGCCAACTGTATTACCAGCGAGGATTCCCCAGTTATTGCTCAATGGCTCATCGGGAATTGCGGTGGGGATGGCGACAAATATTCCGCCCCATAATTTGGGTGAGTTAATCGATGGGGTGGTGGCGTTGATTGCCAATCCTGAGATTACGGATATGGAATTGATGCAATATATCCCTGGCCCTGATTTTCCCACAGGAGCGCAGATTTTGGGCACTGGGCCGATTAAAGAGGCTTATGCAACCGGGCGCGGTTCGATTACCATGCGCGGGGTAGCGAATATTGAAACCCTCGAATATAAGGGTAGACCCGATCGAGAAGCGATTATCATTACCGAGTTGCCCTACCAGACGAATAAGGCTGCCCTGATCGAACGCATCGCTGAAATGGTTAATGACCATAAGTTAGAGGGGATCTCGGACATTCGGGATGAAAGCGATCGAGATGGGATGCGAATCGTGATCGAACTCAAGCGAGATGCTTACCCCCGTGTGGTGCTGAACAATCTCTACAAGCAAACACCAGTCCAAACTAACTTCGGTTGCAACATGTTGGCGTTGGTAAATGGCGAACCCCAGTTACTCAGCCTCAAAAAATTCCTGACTGTCTTCCTCGATTTCCGAATTGAATCGATTACCCGTCGGACTCGTTATGAGTTGCGGAAAGCGGAAGAGCGCGATCACCTGTTACAAGGTTTACTCATCGCTCTGGCTAACCTGGATGCCGTAATTCGGCTGATTCGGGGTGCTGCGGATTCCGCGACAGCCAAACAGGAAATGATCGAACGGTTCCAGTTGTCGGAATTGCAATCTGATGCCATCCTCCAGATGCAACTGCGTCGTTTGACGGCATTAGAAGCCGACAAAATTCATTTAGAACATGATGAACTGACGATTAAAATCACCGATCTCAAAGATATTCTCGCTCGACGCGAACGGATTCTCGATATCATCCAAACCGAAATCGCTGAAATTAAATCCACCTTCGCCACTCCTCGTCGTACCCTGATCGAGCATAGCGAAGGCGATCTCGAAGATACTGACCTCATCGCCAACGAGAAATCCTTAATTCTCGTCACCGAGCAGGGCTATATCAAACGGATGCCAGTTAGTACCTTTGAGACCCAAAGCCGCGCTACACGGGGTAAAAAAGGCACAGGGATGAAAGAAGAAGATGCGATCGAGCATTTCCTCACCTGCTGCGATCACGATACAATTCTGCTATTTAGCGATCGAGGTGTAGTCTATACCGTCAAAGCTTACCAAATTCCCGTATCCTCCCGCACCGCACGGGGTACCGCCCTCATGGGAATTTTACCAATTCCCCGCGAGGAGAAGATCACCTCAGTGGTACCCGTGAGCGAATTTAGCGATGATGAGTACCTGATTATGCTGACTCAGAAGGGATTCATCAAGAAAACCGCGCTCTCGGCATTTGCCAGCGTCCGGGCTAATGGTTTGATTGCCATCTCCCTGGAGGAAAATGACAAACTCCGGTGGGTACGGCGGGCGAAGGAAACCGACAGTGCGATCATCGGTACCCGCAATGGGATGACCATTCATTTCCGTACCAATCGCGAGCAACTGCGACCACTGGGACGTGCCACACGGGGTGTCAAATCGATGTCGCTCAAAAAAGGCGATGAGCTAATCAGTATGGATATCTTGCCGAGTCAGGTGATCGCCCAAATGGTGGCGGCGAGCGAAGATTCGGGTGTAGATGATATCGATGATACTGTGAATGAGGATGTGGCGGTTCCGGCAGGCGAAGGACCGTGGATTCTGGTAGTTACGACTGGTGGTTTGGGCAAGCGAGTACCTGTAACTCAATTCCGGCTCCAAAATCGGGCGGGAATGGGTGTCCTGGCAATCAAATTCCGCAAGAAAGGCGATAAATTAGCCGCATTACGGGTGGTGAATCCCGATGAGGAAATGATGATCGTCACCAATCGCGGGATTATTATCCGTCAAGCGATCGATGCCATCTCATCCCAATCGCGGATGGCGACAGGGGTACGGGTACAGAAGCTCGACGATGACGATGCAATCATGGCAGTCGCGATCGTTCCAGCCTCGAATGGGGAAGAGGATCTAGAACTCGAAGGCGATGTGGAAGTAGTAGAAGAAGTGTAAATCATCGATTCTGAAAAAATTAGGGTAGGGGTAATTAATCAATTACCCCTACCCTAATTTTTGTTTTGATGGCTTAATTCGCAGCTTCAGACATTTCGATCGTCCGACCATCATAATCTTTGACTAAAAAATTTAGTGGCTTCTCGCTGCGGATTTTGTGCTTGACACCACGAGTTTGAATCCGCATCAGGATTTGTTCCAAGCATTCTCGATCGAAACAAACTTGACGTTGGCGATTTTTTTCACCAAAACTGGCACCTGTAATGACGTGAAGCTGGGTATTCTTTTTCAATTGATACCACAGACCTTCCGAACCCCTCATCCCTCTAGTTGCCGCTCTACCCATCGGCGCAGCCAAATACATCGGATCGATTCCAGCAGTCCCGATCGTCTGCTCATAGTCATAATAATAGTGCAATGGGATTTGGGCGATCGGTAGATTCAACAATCCCTCATATAAATCTTGGGCGACTTGGAGATCTGACACCATCACCGTGTAAACCTTCGGGGCACTAGTCAAAAACAGCCACATCGCCCCAGCGTATGCTGCCAGCAGCATCACCATGATGCCTTGGGTGGAAATCAGACTATCTAGAGGCATAAGATCGCGAGGACTAGGATTAAATATATGTTAACAGTTTGGATTAATTAAGTGAATACCAGCATGGTTCGATCGATCTAAATCAGCAATTAGACAAATTTACATCTACCTGCTAGAATAAAAGTTCTGTGAATTTTTTCAAAACGCATGAAAGCTCAGGAAATTATTCGCTCGATCGAAGCGGAATATCTAAAATCCGATCTGCCTACCCTTCACATTGGCGATACCGTCCGTGTGGGCGTAAAAATTCAAGAAGGTAATAAAGAACGGGTTCAACCTTACGAAGGCATTATTATTGCCATGCGTAACGGTGGAATCAACAAAACGGTTACTGTTCGTCGTGTCTTCCAAGGTATTGGCGTGGAACGGGTATTCCTGTTGCACTCACCCAAAGTTGATAACGTCAAGGTAATTCGTCGTGGTAAAGTCCGTCGTGCGAAACTGTTTTATCTCCGCGATCGTGTCGGTAAAGCAACTCGCGTTAAGCAACGGTTTGATCGTCCTTTGGAAGGATAATCGATTTAATTTGAGTGTCCTGACCATTAATTTTAGTTTCATAGTATACTAAGTCAGAGGGTCAGGAATATCACTCTCATCGTTCATTTGCGTCCTTAGTTCAGTTGGTAGAACGTTGGTCTCCAAAACCAAATGTCGGGGGTTCAAGTCCTCCAGGGCGCGTTAATTAGGGTGTGTTATCACAAAGCGTAACGCACCAATATTTTTGGATATATGTATGATGGTGCGTTAGCCTAGAAGTAGGGTGGGCAATGCCCACAGACAACTTCGGTAGCACAATCCTTATTTAATGCCTGAAACGTATGGTGGACATTTCCCATCCTAAATTTTATGCTTACATCCCTCACAAGGGCCGATCGGATTGACAGCACAGCGGAGTAAGATCGATCGAGCATTATACTTGCAAGTAGCATCACCAATTACCCATTCGCCGTCAACGAGACTTTGCTCCTCTGGGCGGATTGCGGATTGAACATATAAGGCAATTTTATCCAATTTGTAGCGACCATATTTGAGCTGGTAACGGTGACGACGTTCCAACACCGTATAAGTCTGACCATCCAGATCCAGATAGTTTCCGGGCTGTGGAGTCCAATCCAACCGGACTTTTGCTAGTGTTTCACGGGATTGGGTCAAAATCACTTCAGTTGGCAAAGACTCTGTTTCCGTCATTCAATCTTCCTGATCAGCATCAAAATATATCTTAAACTATCCCAGCCAAACCAGTGAGAACCACTAAAAACTAACCAGCAAAAGTTAAGGGTTTTTAACTTTTGTAGCCTTTTTGATAACTAGTATCAGAGCCTGCGGTACACTAGCTTTGATTCTTAGTTTTAGTTTTGCTAAAGCTTTATCGTTGGGAGGATAGTCTTGTGTCTCATAGCGTCAAAATTTACGATACTTGTATTGGCTGTACTCAATGCGTTCGGGCTTGTCCGACAGACGTATTGGAGATGGTTCCCTGGGATGGCTGCAAAGCTGCCCAAATCGCTTCTTCGCCACGCACAGAAGATTGTGTTGGTTGCAAACGGTGCGAAACCGCTTGCCCTACCGACTTCCTGAGTATCCGCGTTTATTTAGGCGCGGAAACTACCCGCAGCATGGGACTAGCTTACTAGCTCTTTGCTTGTGACTAGGGACTAAAAGTTCGTTGTGGTACTTTTAGTCTCCAGTGTGGGAGACGGGACGAGGAGACTGAGCGACGCTTGCGTCGATCTTCACCAGTCACCATTCACCAATTCCTAGAAAAAGTTTGCACTAGTTGTTACATTCGATCGCAAATTGGGTAACTATAATAGAGCGGGTGGTAAATCTCAATCCTTAGTGAGATGATCATCAAACGCTAAAAAAGATAGCCTTGCGGGAGCATTTGACTGTATGTGTGGAATTGTTGGTTATATTGGTACTCAACCAGCCCAATCCATTTTAGTTTCAGGATTAGAAAAACTAGAATACAGGGGCTATGACTCCGCAGGGGTAGCAACTATTGTTGAAGGAAATTTAGATTGTATTCGCGCCAAAGGTAAGCTCCATAATCTGCGCGACAAAGTAGAATTGGCAACGAATCATGCGCCAATTGGGATCGGACATACCCGCTGGGCAACACATGGCAAGCCCGAAGAATATAACGCTCACCCCCATACAGATACCAAGCGACGGTTGGCAGTGGTGCAGAATGGCATTATTGAAAATTACCGCGAACTCCGCGAAGAATTAAAGAAAAAAGGACACGAGTTTCGATCGGAAACAGACACGGAAGTCATCCCCCATTTAGTCGCTCAATGCTTTGCTGATGGTGCCGATACCTTGATGGTAGC
>CASBPY010000160.1 GCA_949127675.1 Synechococcales cyanobacterium PMM_0072 | reverse complement strand
CCTTGGGATCACCTCGATACAGGCATCGACAAAAAGTGGCTCCAAGATGACCTAGAACGTGCCCTCGCTGCGGGTATTGTTCCCGACTGCTCATTTGATGGTTGTTCTCATTGCGGCGTGTGTGGCACCGATTTCGGGCACAATGTGATCGTCCCACCGATGCCGATTCCCGAATTCACCGGACAATTCACTCCCAACACCACCAAAGTCCAGCGGCTCCGTGTTTGGTATGGCAAGAGCGGCAAAATGTCCTTAATTGGGCATTTAGATCTAGCCAAATTATTCGATCGAGCCATCCGCCGCGCCAGTATTCCCGTAACCTATAGTGGTGGCTTTCATCCCGCCCCTCGGATTATGATTGCCAATGCTTTACCATTAGGCTCCACCAGTACGGGGGAAATCGCCGATTTTGAACTCACCACCACGATGGATGAGTCAGAATTTCAATCGAAATTAGCAGCACAATTACCCGCAGATATTCCGATCTATCGAGTAGAATCTGTCGATCTCAAACAACCTGCGGCTTCGGCATTAATCACTCAAGCAGAATATCTGATTACTGTTTCATCAGCTAGCGAAACACCGCCTCAATGGGAGAATTGGATCGCTGCGGTATTCGCTAGTCAAGAAATTATTCAGGACAAAAAATCTAAATCTGGCAAGAATACGCAAATTAATCTACGCGATCGATTGTATGAATTAGAATTGCTGAAAGTTGCTGGTGATAAGGATGTAGAGTTGCGGTATGTAGGTAGTTGTGCAAATGATGGGACTTTATTGCGTCCTGAACAGATGGTGTTTATGTTAGAACAGGTTTCTGGAGTTGAATTGCAGTTAGTGAGGGTTGTTCGATCGAGATTAATTTTAGCTGAGTAAATTGTGTGATCGGGTTTGTGAGATTGATATTGATCGTACAGCTCGATCGGGTAAAATTAAGAGACTGTAGGAAATTGCGGTAAAAGTATGACAGAATTGCTTCAACAGGTAATCACCCAAATTGAAAAACTGCCACTCGATCAACAAGATGCGATCGCAGCTATATGTATGGCAGAATTGCAAGACGAGCAAAAATGGGACACTCGTTTTGAATCAACGACAGACGAACAGTGGGATCGGATGGCAGAAATGGTACGACAAGAGATCTCAATTGGCGAAACAGTTCCGCTCAATACTGTTTTTCCCTCTTAGCGATGGAATCAAGTGTAACCAAAACATTTCGTAAACGGCTGAACGATCTTCCTGTCTCGGTGCAGGAGCAAGCTGCAAAAGCCTATGCACTCTGGCAAGAAGATCCATATCATCCTAGTCTTCAATTTAAACGAGTCAGCCAGAGGCAACCGATTTATTCTGCCCGTGTCAGTATCCACTATCGCGTTTTAGGCTTATTAGAAGCCAATCATATCTATTGGTATTGGATCGGCGCAGATGATGAGTATGATAATTTACTCAAGCGGGTGTAGTTTGAGTTGGAAAGGATTTAATTTGCTGAAATCCACTGACCATCAGTACTTCAGCAGAAAGCACTTGTCTTTTGGTAAAAGTCTATTAAGATAGACATAGATGTTCGCGAAAAACCTTGACTTTATTCCTCAAGTGAGTTCTAGATCAAATAACCTACCGAAGATTGAATTGAGGAAACCCGATCGTGACAAATAAAGTTGAGCAACAGTCGCCCCATCATGTAGTTATTGTTGGTGGCGGGTTTGGGGGACTTCATGCCGCATTATCTTTAGGTGATGCACCTGTTAAGGTGACATTGATTGATAAACGGAACTTTCATTTATTTCAGCCCTTGCTCTATCAGGTGGCGACAGGTGGTTTGTCCCCTGCGGAAATTTCCTCACCACTAAGATCGATCCTCAACAAGCAGCAAAACACCACAGTGTTAATGGGCGAGGTGCAAGATGTTGATCCACAGCAGCAGAAGATTTTTTTAAATAAGGGCGAGATTAATTACGATACCCTGATCGTTGCGACTGGAGTCAGTCATCACTACTTTGGGAATGAGCAGTGGGCACCGACGGCTCCAGGGCTAAAAACAGTGGAAGATGCACTGGAAATGCGGCGACGAATTTTCATGGCGTTTGAAGCAGCGGAGAAGGAACATGATGTCGAGAAACGCCGTGCTTGGTTGACATTTGTAATCGTTGGTGGTGGCCCGACTGGGGTAGAATTGGCTGGGGCAATTTCGGAACTAGCGTATAGTACGCTCAAGCGAGATTTCCGCAATATTAATACGGCGGAGACTAGAATCGTGCTGGTGGAAGGGATGGATCGAGTGTTACCGCCATACTCACCAGATTTATCTGCCAAAGCAGAGGAATCTCTGGCGAGATTGGGTGTTGAGGTGCAGACTAAGGCACTGGTGACGAATATTGAAGACAACATTGTCACTGTTCGTCAAGGCGAAGAGATCCAAAAAATCGAAGCTCGCACGGTGTTGTGGGCTGCGGGGGTCAAAGCTTCGGTAATGGGTGGTATTCTAGCAGAACATACGGGTGCCCAACTCGATCGAGTTGGGCGGGTGATGGTTGAGCAGGATCTCAGCATTAAGGGCTACCCACAGATTTTTGTCCTGGGAGATCTGGCAAACTTTACTAAGCCAGATGGCAAACCATTGGCGGGAGTTGCACCTGTGGCAACTCAAGAAGGTAAGTATGTTGCAGATTTGATTGTGAAGCGACTTGAGGGTAAAACTTCACCAGCTTTTGAATATGATGATGCGGGGAGTTTATCGGTAATTGGCCGACATTCGGCAGTAGCTGATTTTGGTAAGTTCAAGCTATCGGGCTTTTTTGCTTGGTTGATTTGGGTATTTGTACATATTTATTATCTAATTGAATTTGATAATAAATTGGTGGTATTTATTCAGTGGACTTGGAGTTATTTCACCCGCAAACGTGGTGCTAGGTTGATTACTGGGGATGAATCGTTAGGGCAAATTGGTGTTGATGAAAAAGGCGATTATTTTATATCGCCCAAAATTAAAGTTAGTGCCAAAGTTTAGAGCATTCCAAAGGCTTCGACATAGGCATCATAATCAGCATCACTAAAACAGACAAAACTAACCCCTAGAATCGACGGTTCATGCTCTAACACTGCATACACCGTTTCTAGGGCAACTTTAGCAGCTAGTTCGATCGGGTAGCCATAGGCACCACAACTAATTGCGGGAAAAGTGATAGTCTCAATCCCATACTGCTGGGCTAGTTTGAGACTCGCTCGATAACAACTAGCCAGCAATTCTGATTCGCCTGCTCTGCCGCCGCGCCAAGTTGGGCCAACAGCATGAATGATATATTTAGCTGGAAGCAGATAGCCATCGGTGATTCTCGCTTCACCAGTTGGGCAACCATTGAGTTGCTGACATTCTGCTAATAAATCTTCACCTGCGGCGTGGTGAATCGCGCCATCCACACCGCCACCGCCCAGCAGCGAACTTTTGGCTGCGTTGACGATCGCATCTACTGCTAACTTAGTAATATCACCTTGAATAATCCCCATCCGTTCTTGGGGTGTTGCGATCGATTCGTCAGTCATTTTTGCTTTTTTCTACAGTCCGTATTGTATCAAATCTAAAAATCTTCAGACCAGAACATCTTAACTACTGATAAAATAGTTAGATCCAGTACTTGCCTCTAATGAGTAGACCGATCGGAATTGACCTTTTTGCTGGTGCTGGGGGAATGTCTCTGGGGTTTGAACAGGCTGGGTTTGATATTGTTGCAGCGGTGGAAATCGATCCGATTCATTGTGCGACTCACGAGTATAATTTTCCAGACACTACGACAATCTGTGCGAGTGTGACCGATCTAACGGGTGCCGAGATTCGTCGCCGTGCTAAATTGGGCAACAAAGATATTGATGTGGTGGTGGGTGGTGCGCCGTGCCAAGGTTTTTCGTTGATGGGTAAACGTGCTTTTGAAGATCCACGGAATCAGTTAGTATTTCACTATGTGCGAATCGTCCAAGAATTAAATCCCAAGTACTGTGTCTTTGAGAATGTGCGGGGTTTAACTCTCGGTAAACATGCTCAGTTTTTAGAAGAACTAATTGTGGCTCTAGGGGCTGCTGGATATGATGTATTGACACCATATCAAGTATTAAATGCCGCCGATTATGGTGTACCCCAAGATCGACGCAGGTTATTTTTAGTCGGTACCCGCAAGGGCTTGCAATCACCTGACTATCCAGTCCCAAGTAACCAGAGAATTAGTGTTGAAGAAGCCATCGGTGATTTGCCAAATGCAGATAATTTTGAACAGCTCAATCTCAGCGATACTATACCTATAAAATGGCAAACAACCAGTGATTATGGGCGAAAATTGAGAGGATTAGATCGAGATCCTGATGATTATAGTTATCGCCGCAAGTTCGATCCTGATCTGCTGACATCCAGCGTTAGAACACAACATTCCCCATCTTCACAGGCTCGATTTGCCGCTACTTCCCAAGGCAAAACTGACCCGATTAGTAGATTTCACAGACTCAAACCAACAGGGCTGTGCAATACACTCAGGGCTGGTACTGACAGCGCGAGGGGCGCACATACATCGCCCAGACCGATTCATCCGTTATTTGCACGGGTAATCACAGTCAGAGAGGCTGCTAGGCTCCATTCCTATCCCGATTGGTTTCGGCTTCATGCAACCAAATGGCATGGTTGCCGTCAAATTGGTAATAGTGTGCCACCATTATTAGCCAGAGCGTTAGCGAGGGAACTATTAAAAGCACAGGGGCTTAAACCATCAAAACCGCAAAAAATTCTCGATCGAGGTGATGATAGATTGCTATCTTTTGATATGAGTAGTGCGTCAAAATATTTTCAAGTATCACGCAAGACGATCGCTCAAAGATCGCGTAAAATAACCGTCATCGTAGAAAGTTGAAATGAATACTATTGAGCCGATCGATATTCTGATTCTCTCGAATGCACCTGGAGAAGTAACTACCTGGGTGCGTCCGGTGGTGAGAGCATTAAGAGCTAAACTAGGTGAAGATAGATCGAGTATTCGGATCTCTGTGATGATGTCGCCTTGTCCGAATGCCAGTGGTCGAGAAGTGCAAATGTTAACTGCTTATCCTGAGATCGATCGGGTTCAGGGTGCAGAGCACTTTACCAAGTTTTTGGTATGGGGTAAAACTGCTCAAGATTGGGATTGGCGATCAAAAGGAATTGTGATTTTTCTTGGTGGCGATCAGTTTTTCCCAGTGGTAATTGGTAAACGATTAGGTTATCAAACGGTGGTTTATGCTGAATGGGCAGCCCGATGGCAGGGTTTGATCGACAGGTTTGCGGTGATGAATGCTCAAGTTATTGAAAAAGTTAAGCCACAATATTTAGATAAGTTTACTATCGTTGGCGACCTGATGGTTGAGAGTCAAAGTAGTCTCAATTCTGACGTAATTAAGGATCAGAATGATGATATAACTATCGGTTTATTAGTTGGTTCTAAAGTGGCAAAATTGGGCATGGGATTGCCATTGATGCTGGCAATTTCTGAATATATTAAAGTAGTATATCCACAGGCAAAATTTGTGATTCCGGTTGCACCGACGATCGATCTTGCGACGATCTCTAAGTATGGTGATCCAGCTCATAATCCAGCAATCGCGATGGTAAATGGTGCCACATCGATACTAATCGAAGCTGAAACAGGTTGTTATCTTCAGACACCTAGTGGCTTAAAAGTAACATTGCACACAGAATTTCCAGCTTATGATTTACTGACTGAATGTACCCTGTGTTTAACAACTATTGGCGCAAATACTGCCGAACTAGGGGCGTTAGGTGTACCGATGATTGTAATTTTACCAATGCAACAATTAGATGCGATGCGAGCTTGGGATGGTGGAGTGGGAGTATTAGTTAACTTGCCACTAATTGGTTCACCGATCGCTAAACTAGTTAATACGATCGCCTTCCGTACTCTCGGCAATCGCAAGCTAGCATGGCCGAATATCTGGGCAAATCAACGGGAAATTGTTCCCGAACTAATCGGTTATTTAGATCCGAAAACCGTTGCAAACTTTACCATCGACTATCTCAAACATCCTGAAAAATTAGCGAAAATGAAAGCTGAATTACGCGATATTCGCGGCGCAGCAGGTGCAGCAGACAAGTTAGCAACGATCGTTGAAAATTTACTTGAACCTGATACTATCTCGTCCTAGAAACCTAAATGTTTTTATTTCTCTCTAAACTGATTCCGCTGTTTTTTTACCCAATGGGTGCGACTTGTTTATTATTAATTATTGCATTGGGGTTGTGGTGGCTCAATTCTAAATTAACACCCGCATTTATTAGTGCAGCTTTAATCATTTTATTTCTGAGTGGAAATACTTGGGTGAGCAATTGGCTGGCTCAATCTTTGGAGTGGCAAAATATTCCCAAAACCGAACTACCAACTGCCGATGCGATTGTGATACTGGGTGGTGGGATCAGACCTCAAGCATATCCACGCCCTGATGTTGATTTTTCAGAGGCAGGCGATAGAGTGTGGTATGGAGCTAGCTTATATCATGCAGGCAAAGCACCAAAAATTATCGTTAGTGGGGGCAGAATCATCTGGAAAGGTGGCGGTAGTCCTGAATCCGAAGACTTGACTAAATTATTGGTGAGAATGGGCGTTCCTGCTGAAAATATCATTCCTGAAGGTGATTCTCTGAATACTCGTGATAACGCTGTCTATGTGCAGAAGATTTTGAAAGCAAATAATTTCAAAACTATTTTACTCGTAACTTCGGCGATGCACATGCCAAGATCGATGGCAATTTTCAAACATCTAGGGATTGAAGCGATTGCTGCACCAACTGATTATCGTGTTTCTCAGTTAGAATTGGACGAACCAAATCTCCAAAATGAATCTATGATTTTAAGCTTAATGCCAGATGGTGAAAACCTTTCGATCACGACAGCCGCAATTCGCGAATATATTGGAATATTGGTATATAAATTCAAGGATTGGATTTAGCATTGTGGATCTGTAGGGGTAGCGTCGGGATAGAAAGTGACGATCACATCAGCCATCGATCGATCTGCTGCCAATATTCGGTTCTGAAGCAGCCGTAGATAATGTAATTAGGGCTTGCTGAAAAATCATGAAAGCTTTTTAGTACAAGGGATTCGAGCATTTTTCCAGCAAAAAAGTCGAAGGAGATCGAGTAAAATCAGTTAAAACCCAGATAGAGAGGTAT